>MGZK01000186.1 GCA_001802125.1 Geobacteraceae bacterium GWC2_55_20 | reverse complement strand
TCAAGCATAGAATATACGACCGGGTCGAGTATGGCCGTAGTCAACAGGCCGACCGCGCCCCAGCTAAGCAGTTTTTTCATTCGGCCGGTCTCCGGACTAATGGATTTTTCACATGTTCACAGAAGGTAGCGCTGCTCAGAGGATCCGGCTGACAAACTTGATCGCCTCAGCCGCGATCACCTCGTCCGGATTGGCGACAGCGATGATTCCGACCTTGTCCGCCGGCAGCTTTGCCAGCTCCTTTTTATAGCAGGCGGCCTGCAGATGGAGATCATCCGGGGAGAATAGCCCCTCAAATCGCGCACCCAGCTGATCCAGAATAATCTCAGGAGCCTGATCCAGATAAATGGTCAGGTCGGGGGCAATCTCACCCCCGAAGTTCAAACCGCGGGCGCGGGCCTCAAGGCCGTCGAACCCCTCACCGTACCAGTCGTGCCCCTTGATCGCGGTGTAGGCGATCGAAGCCAGCGTGAAGTTCTTGCACAGCACTATTTTCCCGGAACGGAGCTCATCGCGGATCACGCTGCAGGCCCTGGCCCGGGATGCCAGTTCGTAAAAGAAATCCGGCTTGAAAAGACCGTAGCGCCAGCCGCAGTCCATATCCTGCGCCCCCATCAAAATTGCGCGGCCGGTATCGGGACTGTCGATCTCGTATACCTCCCTGCCCTGGTGCATCAGCGCCTCGCGCAGATTTTCGGCCAGCTTGACCGCATACCTGCCGGTTCCGTAGATACCTTCGATAACGACCAGTTTTCCTGTTTTCATGGCAATCCCTTTCTGTCGGTCACCTGACGGCGTTACAAACTCCGTCAGGAATATCTGTTTGCATTCAGGAGTATACCACACAAAAAACGTATCTGTCGTGACCGGGGCAAGATATGGGCCGGCTATGCTATCCAGACAATTGCGTTCACAAAAAAACAGTTGAAATTATTGCCGATAAGGTAGAAGTTCATTAAACAGTCAAATATCTTTTGGGAGTGATTATGCGCGTATATTTTGAAATCATGATAATTCTTCCCATGCTGGTCATGTGCTATCAGCTGTACTGCTTTTCCGTCAACAGTGTGGGAAGGGAAAAACAGGAGAGGTGCCAGAGCCTGGGGATCACATTCATGACCTTCGGTATTATGGCACTGGTTTTCAAGTCGGCTCCATTGGCATTTTTCGGACTGATTCTGATGATGTTCGGCTTCCGCTTGCTTGCCAAAGGCCTCGACCGCATGGACAAGACCACGTTCATTGACCAGTACCAGGATGACAACCCGGTCGAACACGATTGAACAACCGTAACAACGATCGGTAATGCGGCACTAGAGACTGTCCAGCCTGCCCTGGAGCAACTTGAGGAAATCGATACTGACCCGTTGCCGTTCCTCCTGCAGTTTGAAGCCCCGTTTCACGACCTCCGCTTCGATCTCCTCCATGTGCAGCGCCCCCCAGGGTATCACGACGGTATCGTAACGCGCGAGCGCCTGGTCAAGATGGCGGATCACGACCAGATTGCGCCGGTGCAGGATATCGTCCATGATGACGGCATGCATTTCCGGGGTGATGTTCTTCTCTCCCCAAGAGTTGAGCGCCACCAGTCCCTTGATGAAGGTGGGGCTCTCCCGCAGATGCTTGCCGATCACGTCGAGAAAGAGAATGGTCGGCGGTCGGAAGGCGCTCACATCCACATCAGCCCTGAGGATATCGGGCTGATTCACGGCTTTGCCAGTATCCTCATCCTGTGAATCGGGACGGGGCGAATCGAACTCATCCTCCTCAATCAGCCTGCCCCGGAAACGCATCTCCTGCTGGGAAGCCAGGCCGAGAAAACCTGCCACCCTGCCGTAATCGATCCTGTTGCGAAGCAGGTTGTCGACATCACTGACCCCTTCGGCCAGTACCACGATCCTGCCCGCAGCGATCGAACCGCTCAGTTCGTCATAATATTTCCGGTTGCCCACATGGATCATCGCCGCCAGCCGGATCGTGCGGTTGTCGCGACGATAGACCCGCTCGGTCATCCGCAACCCGCCCGGCTCAAGACGCATGAAACCCGCGGTATGCCCGGCCATGTAAGCATCCGCGCTGGAAAGCAGGTACATCGCCAGGACCAGCGGGACAACCGGCAGGCTTGCCGCGCAGAACAGCAGCGTGTTTCTGAGGCTGAAAAACGGGGCGTCGAACAGCTCGGGCGGCATCGTCAGTGAGCGGTGCCCGCTGTTGCGGAAATAGCGTAGCGGGAGCATACCGAGCAGAACCTGCACGGTGGCGGCAAGCAGCCCGAATATCCGCACATCTGCAAGCCCCGGAAAAAGCCAGGTGGACAAGGGGCAGAAGAAAGTAAAGGCGATCAGCGGCAGAAAGACCCGCTTCGGCAGGCGCCGGTCGATGCCGAGGCTGAAATAGAGCGGAACAGCCATGATGATCACGGCGCCGGCCAGTAAAAGCCTCAACCCGGTAAAGGGAGCCAACGGTGAAAGCAGCGGCACAAGCTCATCCACCAGGGAAAAACCGCCGTCGGCAATAAACAGGATCAGGAACAGGTTGGCAAAGGATCGCATCGGTTATTTTCCAGGTTCAACATGATAGTGACGGACAAACTATCCAGTGATGTAAAATTTTAGCGGACATGAGTCCGGCAGTGCTTAATTATCCACGCAGATTCTCATCCGGCGCTGTCGGCAGAAAGTGAAGGTAAAGCGTGATACCGACAGCAATGGCCGCCAGCAGCGCCTTCAACCAGAACTGCTGCGCGAACTGGAATATTGAAAGCGGAAAAGATACCCATATCATACCGATCGCGACTCTTTTCGCTCTGACGGGAATACCCGCCCCGCTAAGGTAATCCCGCACCAGCGGACCCAGGCGGTTATGCTCAACCAGCCAGCGATGGAAGCGCTCCGAGCTTCTGGCGAAGCAGGCCGCCGCCAGCAGCAACAACGGCACCGTCGGCACCAGTGGCAGAAAAATCCCGACAACGCCCCCCGCCACCGCAATCCAGCCGCAGGCTATCAGCAGCCAGCGCAGGAAAGTATTGGTTACATGTTTATTGTCCATTGCCGGATTTTTCAGCGGCATGATTCCAATTCCCTGTGATGATAACCGATCCGGCCGGGTGAAAAGGAAAACATCTTTTCGGCATTATTCAAAGTGGTTTTTATCCCTCAAATTGATTATAAACATACTCGTTCGAACTCACCATCAGGATCCGTTGGCAGATGCCGGTCCGAAGAGCGAGAAAGCGGCATTTGACAACATACCACTATTCACAAGGCAGGTTATGCATAAATTCCTTTTCAGTCTCAGATTGACCTTGATGCTCCTTGCACTGGCCTTTGCCGCCGGGTGCACCAACCAGGCCATGAACTCGGTGATTGCATCATGGCAGAACCAGCCGGTTTCCGAGGTGATCGCCGAGTGGGGGCAGCCCTCCGAGGAACTCAGGGTCTCGGGGAAGCACCTGTTCATCTGGAGCACATACGACGGCATACTTTCCCCGCCTCACTCCCCTTCTCCCTCTTCACGGCACGACACCAACAACTGCATAAGACTGCTGGGAGTGGACAGGAGCGGCAAGGTCATCTCGGGAGCCTGGGAAGGGAACAGCTGCCCGGGGCTGTTCTCGGGCTGGGGCAGGTAATTCCGATTCCATATCAAAGCCCTATCTTCGTTGGCTCGTCTTCGGCCCCTCAACGTACTGAATTGTACGCCTTGGAGCCTCATTCCTCGCCGCCTTGATATAATCTTAGATCTGGAACCGGAAAACAAGGCGCCTGATCCACTCATTTCCTTTTCCAGTAGGGAGCCTTCTCGGGCATGATCCAGCGCACGCCGCCGCGCGGATCGGCGGTGTCGCCGGCATAACGGGGGATCAGGTGGATATGCATGTGCATGACCGTCTGACCGGCGGCAATGCCGTCGTTGATGCCAATGTTGAACCCGTCCGGCTGGTATTCTCCAAGCAGCATCTGGCGCATTTCGGACAGCAACTCCAATAGCGCCGCCTGCTCCTCACCGGTAGCCTCGAAGAGAGAGGCGATATGGCGCCGGGGGATGATCAGGGCATGGCCGGGGGTGACTGGGTAACCGTCGTACAGCGCTATCGCGTGGTCATTGGCCATGACGACGTTGGGGTTGTCCGGATTGCAGAAGGGGCAGGCCGGTTGATATGCTAATTTCATCGTTATTGTCCCGTATCCTGGGTTAATCTGCCGTTATTACAATTGCAGTAACAATGTAAGTTTGGTAACTCAGACGGGGCGTTGGTTATTTAGTTTATCAGCCCAATCACGAACCAATGTTAAGACAAAAATACCCTCACTGACCAGGTTGCTAGGGCTTCCCTCCGCCAGATTTCTCCGTCGGATTCAGCGGGACAAGAACTTGAGCGGGCTGATCCGGTTTTGTGCCGATTTTAAGGCATTCCCCGACGGAACCTTTTGCGCAGATGCTTTTGTCAATCCAGATGGCGCCATCAAGGACAGCATTATCCAGTTTCGCGGCGGTCAGCGCCGACTGGTAGAAGCTTGCCATTTTCAGGTTTGCTCCGGTCATGTCAACCCGTTCAAGATTAGAACCCATCATGTCGGCGCGCTCGAGATTGGAGCCTCTCATGTCTGCTCCTTTCAAGCTGCAATTGCTCAGGTCCAATCCGACGAGGTTGAGTCCGCTCAGATTTCTGCCGGAGAGGTTTCGGGTGGTCCTCAAAATTTCAGTGATCTGTTTGAAGGACAGCTTTTCGCCTGGTTTCGGTTCAATCATGGCCGCACTTTTTGTGTCGGGTATGGTTATTATCGAAACATCGGGTGTAGTGATTGAAGTGCCCAGATCAGAGTTGGCGTAGCCCTCCTGGGCCAGGACTGGTGTCGGTGGAAAAAATAAGCCAATAATCGCAAAAAGCAGACATGTCTTAATGATTACTCTCATTTCCAGTGTCATGTAATACTCCTTTCGAATTGAACCTATTGATACGACAGCTTTCATACGAGAACAGGATGGTGGAAAGAGAGGAGTTTATCAGCCTGTCTCCTGCTTCTGCGAAAAATCCGGGGGCGCCTGCGAGAGAGACTGCAAGGCAGCGTCACGGGTGTCGTGGATTTGTATGATCGAGGCGAAGCCGGACATCTTGAAGATCTCCATTGCCTGTTGCTGCAAGCCGCAGTAGACCTCGGTTCCACCAATCCTGGTCAGATCCTTGGAAACCAGAAGAATCGCCCGAAGGCCGGCGCTGCTAACGTACTCCAGGCCGCTGCAGTCCATTACCAGCCTTCGTGCACCTCCCGCCAGTTCTTCGCGAAGCCTCTCCACGTATGCAGGGGCGGTGACGGCATCCAGCCTCCCGGTTACAACAACCACCAATGCGCCTCGTTCCGTAAGCGTCTCGATTTTCATATTACCTCCGCGTCTTATTACCAAGGAGTGAGTATCATGTAAAGGATAGTATAACAACGTCTACGCTTTTGATCCCGTTATGGGGCCATTTTTTTCTGATGCTGTTGCCATCTCCGCTCAAGCAGGCTGCGGGCTCCACCGCAGCACCACGTGAGCTCTGTCAGGATAGTTTCGCCAATCCGTCATATACTCGCTTTCTTTCAGCATTCAACGATTATACTCGAATTTATATTTGACTAAATGTAGCCAGGAGGATACGCGAACGGGTTCCAGGTTTTGATACAATTCTCAAAGTTGTTTCGGCCCTGGGGCTTAAACTTCACGCTGAGGCCGCCCATTAGTTCTTCTCTTTTTTCTGACGTGCGATTTTATCGACCGGTCTCGGACTGGGCGTTTGGTGGGTGCTCCGATTGTTTTGCACACATTTCAATCCATGAGGGCAGACTGCCGCGCAGATGCCGCAATTGTGCCCATGGTGATACTGAAAGTAATGCTCCTTTTTCCATTTATCGCAGACATGAACATCGAGAAGTTCTTCGCGGGGTATTCCCGGATACCAGAGAGCGCCCTTCAGCGCATCTGCCGGGCACGCAGCAACGCACCGGCCACATTTGCCGCAATGGCTTTGCTCGATCGGTGTAGCGCAGGGGAGTTCCATGTCGGTAAAAACCGTTCCCAGGCGGACCCATGGCCCGAACTCACGGGTAATGAGCTGGCAATGACGCCCGATCCAGCCCAAGCCTGCCCGTGTTGCCGCAGTCTTTTGCGGGAAGTCGCCTTTGAAATGTATTGGATCGGTACGTTCCGAAGCCCGCAGCGGCTGAGAGCGGAACCCCCTGGATTTGATTTCTGCCGACAACCGTTGAGAAACGTCATTGATACGGTTGTTCACCCGTGCATATTCATCGGCGTATGCCTGGTTCGGGCCGTTTTGGATAGTGGCCATTATGTGAGAGTCCATGGGAATAGCCCATGAAAGGGCGCGCGGAAATGGCTGGCCCTTTTCATCAGGTGGTGTGGCAAAATCGCGCAGATCCGCTACGCCCCAGAGTCTGATTGACTCTGTTTTCAGCCAATTGATCAGCCATGATGGGAACTGAGATGAAGGAATCGACAAATCATACCTCCTGATTATGGTATGGCAGTGACAACCGCAGTCTCACGAAAGACCTTCCATTCGTCACCATCTCTTCCTTGGCGGGGCAATGCCTTGCGACAATGCCCCGCCAAGCAGGCACCTCTGCGCCGCTTATTGTGCGAAGCGCGCCGCCATGCGCCGCTGCAACTCCTCTGTCGATACATCCTCAACATGGGTGGCCAGATTCCAGATATTGCCGAACCGGTCTTTCACAGCCGCCAGACGGTCGCCCCAGAACTGATCTGCCGGCTCCATGGTTGAGGTCGCCCCGGCCTTCAGGGCGCGTTGGTAGACGACATCCATGTCATCCACATACAGGTAGAACGCGCCTGGCATCGGCAAGCAATCTCCCCCCATCGGCTCGCCCAGCATGATGATGGAATCGCCGATCCAGATCTCGGCATGGGCGAGAGCGCCATTGGGCATCAGGATCAGTTCCTTCTCGCGGGCATCAAAAGCTACCTTCAGGAATTCGATCAACCCTACGGCGCCAGCGACTGTCAGAAAGGGGGTTACGGTGTGATATCCTGCGGGAATCGGTTTTGCGCTCATTTTCATTTCTCCTTTGCGAATGATTTATCGAGCATCAGCTCTCAAATCCCACAATACGGAACATTACTGTCAGAACCTGTCAGTAGTGCCGGGCAGCCCTTCATCTAACCCGG
This sequence comes from Geobacteraceae bacterium GWC2_55_20, assembly GCA_001802125.1. Taxonomy (GTDB): domain Bacteria; phylum Desulfobacterota; class Desulfuromonadia; order Geobacterales; family Pseudopelobacteraceae; genus JACRCG01. The sequence continues at coordinate 2,212 of MGZK01000186.1, read as the reverse complement.
ATCGCGCATGCCGATAACACTTTGCAGATAATGGGCAATACTGATGTCGCTGGTTGTCCGGAAATTCTCTTCCAGCAGGTCCAGTGCCTCAAAGCGGTCAAAGCGGAAGTTGCGGTAGGCATGGCGCAGTTCGCACCAGGCCAGCAAGGTCCATTTCCCGGTCCAGCCGATCATTCCCAGGGGCCAGATGGTTCGCTCGCTTTTCTCCTGTTTCTCATCCAGGTAGATCGCACGCACCTTGTGCCGTTGTTCGCAGGCCCGGCGCAGTTTACCGTGAACCTCGCGCAGTCCATCGTCGCTCTCCAGTATCGGTATCCGGTACGGTTGCTGTTCCGCATGCTGCTTTAAATGTTCAGTCAGAATGGAGCGGATCTTCAGTTCCGCACTTCGTGCTCCCTTTGCCAGATCCTGATCAGTAAACGCCTGCACCATGCGGTTTCCAACTAGCAATGCCTGCAATTCATCGGGGGTGAAAACGAGCGGCGGCAGGTGATTGGCGGGACGGATCATGTACCCGACCCCGGGCTCGCCTTCCACCGGTACGCCGGAAAGGACAAGGGCCTGCACGTCCCGGTAGACAGTGCGAACCGAAACACCCATGGCTTCGGCAATCGCCTCCGCCGTGATGGCGGTGCGCCGGGAGCGGAGCAGCAGCACCAGTTGAAACAGCCGTTCAGACTTGTTCATGGAAATGTCCTGTCTAATGCGTTTCCGGGCAATTCCCGATCATCGCCGAGGAGCCGTTCGCAATATCGCAATCATCAAGGAGATAGGCAGCCAGCTTCCCGGAACAGCAAACAATCCGGTTTCTTTCGTGAAACTGGCTCCGCTCAACCTGGCTGTTTTCAAACCAAACCATACCGCAATAGCAACACCTACCAACCGGCAGCAAGAGCGAGGGGAGTAATACCAAACGCAGAAAGCACGCCATAAAACGACAATAAAATCATGGCAGCTGGCAGTATGGTTACTTTGCTGCGGCTAACCAGTCTGTCTCTGCTCTGAAAATAGCCAAGGGCAAGGAGCGCAAAGAATAGGACGAACACCCATGATGGCGTCCGTCTCGGTATTTCGACAAGCAAGACTTCTCCTTTTTGATGGCTACGGCTCGGCACATGACCCGCCCGCCCAGCTTCTTCGGGCGGTCGGCGTCCATGTGTCTGGTTGGGAAATCCTTTATTCGCTAAACGTCCTGTATGCTCTCCTGTATCTTCTTGCCAAACTCTGCTGGCACCTCAAACAAAGTTCTCAGGAAGACCAGATTACTGCCGACAACCTTCTTGATGTCTCTGGCATTGAGTGGCTTCAACCTTCTATAATCAAGCAGCTTCTTTCGGTAAGCGTCTTCAGGCACACCGTCATATTCCACTTTTTCCACCCCACGAGGGGCTATCCCCGTTCCGACAATCCCAACGCCGTTTTCGTATAGGAAAACAACATCTCCTTCCTTGATCCTTTCGATTTGAAATTTCCATGGGTCGCAAAACGCAGCGGCTACCCCGTTCGTCACCATATCGCGATGGGTGGCTATGTCATGTCGCTTGTTAGTGTTAAGGACGAAAAACCGTGAGCCGCTGGCGAGTTCTTCATCATGGTCAGTCTCCGGTGGGGTGTTCTGCTTTTCCTCATACAATGCCAACGCTGCATCTACGCCGTCTTTGATCATCTCCGTCAGTAACAACTGTCGGGTAACATCGAGCGACGATGAAAGCTCATCGAGAAGGGCCACATATGAGACTGGTATCCTGGCGGTGATTGCCTCCATCTTTTCGTCCTGCTGCTGCCGTAGGGTAATGAGTTCGCTGACGCGTGCCATAATTTCTCTCCTTCAGGTTGTAGGTAATTGCTATGCATAGAGAGAATATTACCAGAATCATTTATTGTCAAGTATAAATTCTACAAAGATTCTGTATGGAATATAAAATAATCTGAAATACATTTGGAAGGATTCTGGGCAGGCAGTACAAGCCCGGAGTTGTCCCCGCCCTTGTACCACACCCTGAAATATTAGAATACACAATATTTCGGACATCCGAAGTTTTGTTACTCTCTGATATCATTGAGTTAACAGGCGAAGTTTTATTTTCAACGCCAACATGAAAATGGGTGAGTAACAACGTCACTCACCCCGCCACTGACGGTGCGCACCCGCCAGTTCAGCTATAAACAGCCGTCAGATCCGCCGTTCCAGATTTTCGGGATAGGGATACTG
>MGZK01000185.1 GCA_001802125.1 Geobacteraceae bacterium GWC2_55_20 | reverse complement strand
GATGCATTCGGCTATGACGCAGCTGCCGATGAGTATGTCGATATGATCCAGGCCGGCATCATCGATCCGACCAAGGTTTCCCGCAGCGCACTGCAGAATGCGGCCTCCATCGCCGGCCTGATGCTGACCACCGAAGCTCTGATCGCCGAAAAGCCGAAGGACGACGGCGGCATGGGCGGCGGTATGCCTGGCGGCATGGGCGGCATGGGCGGAATGGGTGGCATGGGCGGAATGATGTAACAAGATAACGCCGCTTTTATGACGTTATCAGCATCAGCAACGCTGAAGTAAGAAAGGCCGGGAGCGAAAGCTTCCGGCCTTTTGTTTTTTGTTATTGGTGGGCATGGTTGGGATCGAACCAACGACCTGCCGATTAAGAGTCGGCTGCTCTACCATCTAAGCTACATGCCCTGCTGTACCCGAACAATATGAGAGTTATTTAAGCATAAGTCAAATTAGTATATTGAATCATTACTGTTCATTCCATCGTTATTATGTATAGCACTCAATTTCGACCGGTCTGCTATCAAATTCCCTGATTGAGCTGTCGTGATTCTTTCTGTTGCCAGTGATGGTGGCAGGAGCTATTATCAGGCTAAACAGGGAGGAAACTAATATGGAACTGATCGGCAACGCTCTGACAATGAGTGATCTGGTGGCTTATAATGAAGGTTCGGTGGTCAGCAAAACGCTGATCGACAAGAAGATCGGAACAGTTACGTTATTTTCATTTGGCGCCGGACAGGGATTGAGCGAACACACCGTGCCCTATGACGCCTTTGTGCAGATTGTGGATGGCGAGGCGGAAGTGACGATCAATGGCGAGCCGCATACCGTTTCCGCCGGGCAGATGATCATCATGCCGGCCAACATTCCCCACGAGCTGAAAGCGGTCAAGCAGTTCAAGATGCTGCTGGTCATGATAAGGGCCTGATTCATGTCCGATAAGACCGCGGTACTGCTGCTCCAGATGGGGGGGCCTGATTCGCTGGACGCCATCCAGCCCTTTCTCTATAACCTGTTCTCAGATCGCGATATTATCCGCATCGGCCCGGCTTTTCTGCAGCCAGCGATTGCTCGATTCATCTCGCGCCGCCGCTCGAAGAAAGTAGCGGAATATTACAAGAAGATCGGCGGAAAATCGCCGATCCGGGAACTGACCCAACAACAGGCCGCCGAACTGCAAAAGGTACTGGGAGACAACTATCGCTGTTTTGTGGCGATGCGTTACTGGAAACCGTTTACCGCCGAGGCGTTGGCAGCGATCAGCCGGGAGGGTATCACCAGGGTCATCGCGCTGTCGCTCTATCCGCACTACTCCCGCGCCACGGTCGGTTCCAGCATCAACGAACTGGAGCGGGCGCTGGTTCAGACTGGCACTAAACTCGATCTGAGATACATTCGCAATTTCTACGACCATCCGCTCTATATATCGGCCCTGTCAGAAAAGATCGAACAGGGCTTGGCAGGTTTCAGCGACCGCGGCAAGGTGCAGCTGGTGTTCTCGGCCCACGGCCTGCCGCAGTCGTTCATAGACTCCGGCGACCCCTACCTCGACCATATCCGTACCACTGTCAGGCTGACCATGGAGCGCTTCGGCGGCATCTCGCACCACCTGGCATTCCAGTCCCGCGCCGGCCCGGTCAAGTGGCTGGAACCATCAACTGAACATAAAATCTCCGAACTGGCCTCCGCCGGCTGTAAACAGCTGCTGATGGTGCCGCTCTCCTTTGTGTCAGACCATATCGAAACCCTCTACGAAATCGACATCCAGTACCGGGAAGAAGCGACTTCCCTGGGCATCGTTGATTTCCGGCGCACGGAAGCGCTCAACAGCTCTCCGGCCTTCATCTCCTGCCTGGCGGAACTGGTACGAACGGTGAAGTAAACAAGTTTCTTCACATTTGTTCACAATTCCATCACAACTGCTTCTCAATTATTCGATATGCTGCAATCATTCAAAAATTACAGGGGAGGAAGTATCCATGAAAAAGATCACGGCAACACTGACGGCAATAGCGCTGGCACTGGTCATCGCAGGCACGGCCCAGGCCGGCAGGCACAGGGGCGGCATGAACAGCGGCTGCGGCGACTGTGCCCAATCCGGGGCGCAAACCGAACAGCAGCGGACCTTTCACCAGAACACGATCGACCTGCGTCAGGATATGATGCTGAAACGCTTTGAAGTCCAGCGCGAGAACCTCAAGGCTACACCTGACAACGCCAAGATCACGGCGCTTAAAGCGGAGATCAAGGGCATCCAGGCCAAAATCAACGAAATCAGAATCCAGAGCGGGATGCCGGACAGGGGTTTACGTGACGGAGAATGTTTCCAAAAAGACGGCAAGGGACGTAACTGCGGCAACGGGCAGTACGGAGACTGTTTCGGCCCATGTAACAACAGGTGATCTATTGATGTTCCACCCAGGCGGCCTGCGAGGACCTTAAATCCCGCAAGCCGCCGGCATTCCGCGAGAGTTTTATGATCCGTTTTTTTTTCATAATATCGGCATTGTTGGTCAGCTTCGCCTGCGTCAACGGCAGCCATGCCGCTGACGCCGAAAACAACTGCGCCAAGGACCGTGAATGGTGCCGCAACAGGGGCGGTGAATGCCGGCCGGACCATCAGAGGCGCTGCGGCAAGCGCAAGGGGGACTGGTATGGCGCCCGCCGCGAAGTTCGCTCCGCCGAGGACGCCATCAGGCTGTTCAGCGCTTATTTTTCCGGCCAGGAAGTGACAATCTCAGACATCATTGAAAGACCGTGGCGCTTTGAAGCCGACGTGAAAAACAATTCCGGAGCGATCATTGATCGTGTTATCATCGACAAACGTTCCGGACGTATCCGTTCCATATACTGACAACCGGCCCGACCGATTCTCCCGAGGTCTTTCCAAGTGCTGCCACCAGTCCTGATTGTTGAAGATGACCAGAAACTCGCCAGAATAGTCCGGGCCTACCTGGAAGGTGCAGACTTCCGGGTTACGCACACATCGTCGGTGGCCGAAACGCTCTGCAAGCTGGATGAGGAAACGCCGCTGGCGGTAATCCTGGACCTGGGGCTGCCGGATGGCGGCGGCGAGGAACTCTGCCAGGACATCAAGGCGCTGGGGGACATCCCGGTGATCATGCTGACGGCAAAATCCGCCGAAGAAGAACGCATCGCCGGTTTTGCGCTGGGGGCCGATGATTATGTGGTCAAGCCGGCCAGTCCGCGTGAACTGGTCTACAGACTTAAAGCGGTTCTCAAACGCTATGACGGGGTGACGTCCTCATCACTGCCGCTCTCTTTCAACAACGGCGCGCTGATTCTGGACAGCAGGCGGCATGAAATCAGCAAATCCGGTCAGGCCCTGACCATCACTCCCACCGAGTTCAAACTGCTTTTCACCCTGGCATCCGCTCCCCATCGCACCTTTACCCGCGACGAACTGGTTTCCAAAGCGCTCGGCTATCACTTTGAAGGATACGAGCGAAGCATCGACGCCCACATCAAGAACCTGCGCCAGAAGATCGAAGCCGAGCCCCGCCGCCCGGAGTACTTGAAAACAGTTTACGGTGTCGGCTACCTTTTCTGCGGGGAGCGCGATGCGCTGTAATCTGCGCTGCAAGTTCCTGATCCTGTTTCTGGCGGTGGTGGCGGTTGCGCTGTCGGCCGCGGTACTTTTGCGCGGCTTCATCATCAGCGATTTCAAACACTATATGGACGGCGAATCCCAGGACCGGATCCAACGGGTAATTGCCCAGTTGGAAGGGAGCTACGATGCCAACGGTTCCTGGAAAAGGGACGCAATGGCAATCGATCTGGCGTGGGGGCTGCAGATGGGAGTCGAGGCCCGCATTTTCGACAACTCCGGAACCATGTTGCTCGATACCAGCCATGCGATTGACCTGCTTACTCCGCTGATGCGCAAGCGAGTTCTGGAAGTCAGCGATTATTACCCTGATTCGGTGAGCGGAGATTATGTCCCCTACCCGCTGTTTCTGAAAGGGGGAGAAATCGGACGCCTGGATGTACGCTTGCTGAATCCCTTGAAGGAAGATTATTTTATCAGGTCATCCAACCGTTTTCTGGCAGCATCACTGGCGCTGCTGGGACTTGTGGCCATTGTCATGAGCCTGATGGCGTCCCATAGGCTGGCAAATCCGGTACTCGAACTGGCGGATGCCGCCGGCGACATCGCCGATGGCAATCTTGCCCGGCGTGTCGCCGTTCCGGGGAATGACGAAATCGGAAGACTGGCCGAAAGCTTCAATCGCATGGCCGAGTCCCTGGAAGCACAGGAGAAGCTGCGGAGGCGGTTGATCTCCGGGGCGGCGCATGAACTGCGCACGCCGCTGGCAATCATCTCAGGTGAACTTGAAGGTATGATCGACGGCGTGTTACCGACAAGTCGCGAGGGGCTGCAGTCGATGCACGACGAAGCGGCACGCCTGACGGCGATCCTGAACGGCCTCGACGAATTGACCCGGGCCGAATCAAGCGCATTGAATCTGCGACCAGAACGGATCGACCTCAAGTCTTTTCTGGCGGCGATTACCGGACGCTTCGAAAAGATGTTTTCAGACAAAAACGCCGTGATCCTGCTGGACTGTCCCGACAATCTGGTTCTGAAAGCCGATCCGGACCGCCTGAGCCAGATCGTAATCAACCTGCTGACCAATGCGCTCAAGGCGATTGATATAGGCGGACGGGTTTCGCTCAGCGCTTTTGGGCGGGAGCACGGCGTCTGCCTGGAAGTTGCGGATAACGGCTGCGGCATTGATCCGCAGGAGATACCGTACATCTTCGAGCGTTTTCACAAGGGGCGCGGAGAGGGTCTCGGACTGGGACTGGCCATCGTCAAGGAACTGGTGGCAGCCCATAATGCCACGATTGCCGTGCGCGGCAGCGCCGAAGGCGGCACAACCTTTTCCATGGATTTCCCCTGATAAGCCTTGTTGAGAGCATGACTGGGCTCACGGTATTGATTTCAGGAACATCTTCCCGTATAGTCAGGCGCATTAATCACATCAGGAGGTTGTCATGCTGAAAAAATTGTTGGGCGCAGTCGCGGTTGTTTGCATGCTGGCGGGATTTGCATGCGCCGAAGTGAAAAAAAACCCGGTCGTGGTTATGGATACCAGCCTGGGTAGCGTCAAAATAGAACTTTTCGAGAAGGCCGCGCCGATCAGCGTCAAGAACTTCCTCGAATACGCCGCCGCCGGATTTTACAACGAAACCATCTTCCACCGCGTCATACCCGGCTTCATGGCCCAGGGGGGCGGGTTCACCGCCGATCGTAAGCAGAAACCCACCAGGGCGGCCATCAAGAACGAAGCTGCAAATGGCCTGAAAAATGACCGCGGCACGATTGCGATGGCCAGAACATCGGCTCCGGACAGCGCCACCGCCCAGTTTTTCATCAACGTAGTCAATAACGACATGCTCAACCGCCCCAGCCCGGATGGCTCCGGTTATGCGGTTTTCGGCAAGGTTGTGGAGGGGATGGACGTGGTTGACAGGATCGTCTCGGCCAAGACCCAAAATGTCAACATGGTCTTCCAGAACATGCCGGAAACGCCGATTCTGATCAAATCGGTCAAAACGGTAAAGTAGGCCGATATGGGAACCACGGAAGAATTATCGTACTGGACACATGAGCAGAAGTGCCTGAAAGCGGTCGAGTCGCTCGGCAACAACGGCTTCACTACGCGCTATTGCGCGACGCCGCAGGATGCGGCCGATTACATCGTTTCCGAAGCGGCCGATGCTAAAACGGTCGGCTTCGGCGGTTCGATGTCGATAGTCGGCATGGGGGTAGAGGCCCGTTTGCGCGACCTGGGCAAACAGATCCTCAATCATGCCCATCCGTCACTGTCGCGTGACGAAAAGCTGGAGGTGATGCGCAGTCAACTGACCTGCGACCTGTTTCTCTCCGGCAGTAACGCGCTGACCCTCTCCGGTGAACTGGTCAATATAGACGGGGTCGGCAATCGCGTGGCCTCGATGATCTTCGGGCCGCGCAAGGTGATCGTTGTGGCCGGCCGCAACAAGCTGGTGGATGGCGGAATCCGGGATGCGATCATGCGGATCAAGAACCATGCGACTCCGCCCAACGCCAAACGCCTCAACTACAACACCCCCTGCGCCAGGACCGGCTTCTGCAGCGACTGCAACTCACCGGACCGCATCTGCCGGGCAACGTCGATCATCGACCGCAAACCGCGCCTGACAGACTTTCATGTGCTTGTGGTCAATGCCGAACTCGGATTCTAAAAAGCCGGACTTCACCCCGCTGATCCGGCTTATCGCAATTGGACGGAATGGAAAATCCTGCTGGGCTTCCGCATGCCGGCAGGATTTTCCATTGTAAGCGGAGCCGGATATGAAACGGCTGATTCCCTCGCTGCTCGACTTCTTATTCCCACCTCTCTGCCATATCTGCCGATCATTCATTGCGGATGCCGGGAACATCCATATCTGTGCCGACTGCCGCGACAGGATGCCGCTGGCCCTGTCGCCGCTGTGTACTGTTTGCGGGATTCCGTTTGCAGGCGCCGGAGACGATCACATCTGTGGCCAGTGCCTGGCCAATCCCCCGCACTTCGACTCAGCCCGCGCCCATCTTCTTCATCAGGGGCCTGCCCGGGAGATTATCCATGCATTCAAGTACAGTTACAAGACTCATCTGCGCCGGCCTCTGGCTCTGTTGGCACTGGAAGGGCTCACCGCTTTCATAACCCTGCACCGACCGGATGTGATAATTCCGGTGCCTTTGCACCGCAAGCGGTTGCAGAGTCGTGGTTTCAATCAAGCGGTACTGCTGGGAGAAGTCTTTTCCACGCACCTGTCAATCCCGATGCAGACCGGAACACTTGCCAGAATCCGGGAGACTGAACCGCAGATCGAACTTTCCGGGGAAGAGAGGAGAAGAAATGTCAGGGGCGCCTTTGCTGTCGCCTGCCCGGAAGCTATTCTGAACAGGCGGGTGTTGCTGCTGGATGATGTAATGACCACCGGCAGCACCGTCAATGAATGTGCCAAGGAGCTGAAAAATGCCGGCGCTTTGTCGGTAATGGTCGTTACCGTGGCCCGCACTGCCGGATAAAAATGTTTTCATACTTTTTCTCCACATATTATCCGTAGAATATGCCGATTTTGTGCAAATTTTCTTGACAGCCACGGTGTGATTCAGTAATCATCTTCCTGTTTAAATTCCAGACAGGGAGAATTCCATGCGCCTCTCAACCAAAAGCAGATACGGACTGCGAGCCATGTTTGATATCGCCTACAACAGCGGTAGCATGCCAGCCCAAATCCAGGATATTTCACGGCGGCAACAGATTTCTCCACGCTATCTCGAACAGATTTTTCAAAACCTTAAACGAGCCGGAATTCTCAAAAGCAAGCGTGGCCCAAAAGGTGGCTACTGTCTCGCCAAAAGCCTCGACCAGATTACCGTGCTTGATATCCTCAACGCCACCGAGCAGGATATACTGCTGGTGGACTGCGCCGGTGCAACCACCAAGAAACGCAAACGCAAGGCCGAATGTCCCTTCGAGGGTAAATGCATCACTCAATCCGTCTGGGAAGACGCAAATACACTTCTCAACCAACTCTTCTCCGGCCTGACCCTGCAGACCCTCTGCCAGCGCGCCCATGACATGGGCATCAAGAAAGAGACCGATCATCGCGTCATGTATTACATTTAACTACCGGAGCCATGCTTGCAACACTATTACGCCCCTGACGGGGCGTTTTTAGTTTAGTAAGTTAGAAGTTGTTTTCTGCTATTTTTCTGGCAGAAAATAACTTCTTTAACGCACTTATCCTGTGTATCAGGGTTAATAAGCGAAGGAAAACGAAATGCCGGATCATAAATACGATAAGCTGAAGCGACTCCTGCGTGAAATGGGTTCTGTCATGGTGGCTTTCTCCGGTGGCGTGGACTCGACCTTACTGCTCAAGGCAGCAGTCGATGAACTGCAGGATCGGGCAATTGCCATTACAATCCAGGCTCCCTTTCATAGCCGCACGGAACTGTCGGAAGCCCGTCATCTGGCCGAAGAAATCGGCGCGAGACATATATTATACGATGCGCGACAACTGGACCTGGGCGCCATCGAGAACAACCCTCCCAACCGTTGCTATATCTGCAAACAGACCATCTTCGGAATTTGCCGGTCGATTGCCGGGGAAAACGGCTTCTCCTGGCTGGCAGACGGCAGCAACAGCGACGATCTTGATGATTATCGTCCCGGACGCCGGGCGCTGCAGGAATTGGGAGTGCGCAGCCCACTGCTGGAAGCGGAGCTGACAAAAGCCGACATCAGGGAAATGAGTCGTCGCCTTGGATTGCGGACCTGGAACAAGCCGGCCATGGCCTGCCTTCTGACCCGTTTTCCCCATGGAGTCCGGATAACGGAGGATCAGTTGATAATGGTGGAAAATTGTGAGGATTTCCTGCGGAACCTGGGATTCGGCCAGCTTCGGGTGCGTGTGCATGACGAAACCGCGCGAATCGAACTGGAGGATGCTGACATGAAGCGTTTTATGGAAGTGGATATTCGTACGGCTGTTTGTGGTTTTTTTCACTCAGCGGGATTTAAACGGATAGCCCTGGACCTGGAGGGTTACCAATGCGGTTCAATGAACCAAACAGGCTGATTTCAACATACTTGGAAAACCGCATTTTTTAGTGTTGTTTCCATATTGTATTAGTATTATCGAAGTGTTATTGTGCATCAGCCTATCGCCAGAGGGAGCCGGACATGCTTGAAACAGTAGACTTTTACCGCGAGGTGCTTGACAACTTATATGACGGTATTTTCTTTGTTGATAAGGACGGAACAATAACCTACTGGAACAAAGGCGCGGCAAAACTGACCGGCTACAGCGCGTCCGATGTACTGGACAGAAGCTATTGCGATATTTTCAAACCGCTCGACAAACATGGCAATCAACTATGCGTATTTGACGCCTGCCCTATCCGTAAAGTGCTTGATTCGGCCACCCTGACCGAGGTTGAAGCCTACATCTGCCACAAGGAAGGGCATCTGCTGCCCATATCCATCAGAATTGCTCCGGTACGGGAGGTCGGGCAGCATTTTGTAATAGCGGTTGAAATATACAGCGGCAACTCCCCCCGTTACGTGATGCGCCAGAGGCTTGAAGAACTGCAGGAAATGGCGATGCACGACCCGCTGACCGGAATAGCCAACCGGCGCTTCGTGGAAATCAACATAACCGCGCGGCTTGAAGAGCTTAAGCGTTACGGTTTCCCCTTTGCTGTTGTATTCATCGATATAGATCATTTCAAAGTGATCAACGATACTCACGGCCACGCAGTAGGAGACCGTATTTTGAGAATGGTCAGCGCCACCCTCGCAAACAGCCTGCGCTCTTTTGACATAATCGGGCGTTGGGGAGGCGAGGAATTCGTGATTCTTCTGATTAACGTGAAACAGAGCGATCTGCTCAAGCTCTCCGACCGTTTTCTCAGGCTGGTGGAAAAATCAACCCTGACGATGGATAACGGGGAAACCATGAGCGCCACCGTTTCCATAGGGGCCACGCTGGCCCGGGTTGGTGACGCAACCGACACACTGATGGCACGGGCCGACAAGCTTATGTACGAAAGTAAAAGAAGAGGTAGAAATATGGTTTCAGTGGGACAGGATCAGGTTTGATGTCATAATTTCAAGGACCGCAAACGCCCCCAGTCAACTCACAGGTCAAGTATCATCGCATTCTCGTCGCAATCGGGGAATTTTGCACACTTGATGCAGTCACCCCAAACCTTGTGAGGTAGTTCCGCCTTATCCACCAGACGAAATCCATGCTTGCCGAAAAACTCCGGTTTGTATGTCAGACAGAACACCCGGTTCAGTCCGATCTGCCGGGCTTCAGCGATGCAGGCCTGCACCAGCTGGCTGCCGATCCCCTTGCGGCCGGCATCCTCTGTAACGGCCACCGAGCGTACCTCAGCCAGATCATCCCAGACAATGTGCAACGCGGCGGTTCCCAGCAGCTTGCCCTCTTCCTCAAAAACATAAAAATCACGCAATGACTCGTATATTTCGGACAGCGAACGGGAGAGCATGTCTCCCCGATTGGCAAAGGTCATCAACAACTTTTGAATATCTTTTACATCACCTATTTTGGCTTTTCTGATCATCCCGATTCCTTTCCCGACCCTGATAAACAGGATTAGTGTGCTGACAAACTAATTATCTTCCGGAAAAACTCAGAAAACAACTTTTACCTTACGATTCGGTACCAACCGCAACTTCGGTCGGTTTCAAGACCCTGATCAGCTCTCCCGGTTCGATGCCGACCAAATACCCGCGCTTGCCGCCGTTGATGTAAATTTTCGGCAGACCGGCAATGGTTTTTTCCATATATACCGGCATCTGGCGGCGTGTCCCGAAGGGCGAGGTTCCACCCACCATGTAACCGGTGTGTTTCTGGGCAATATCAGGAGAACATGGTGAAACATGTTTCGCGGCGATAATTCTGGCCAGCTCACGGGTTGACACCTGCCGGTCGCCATGCATCAGAACGATCATCGGCTGCCTGCTTTCATCCTCCATCACCAGGGTCTTGATGACGGCGTGTTCATCGACTCCAAGCTCACGTGAAGAGTTCGAAGTACCGCCCTTTTCCTGGTAGGCGTAGAGATGGTCCGTAAAATTCACCTTTTCGGCTCGCAGCATCCGCACAGCCGCGGTTACGGGAGTTTTTTCCTTTGCCATGACCAAAATCCCCTGATAAGTATACCGCAATTGGTAGTTTAACAGATGCGCGGCAGCTGTTCCCCGGACAGCATCTCCACCGCCCGCATACCGCCGACCACGGTTTCCATCCGGACCCGGCCCGCAGGTGATTCTTCGACCGCGCCGATAACTGCGGCGTTGGCGCCGAGTGGATGACGCCTTATGGCCGCCAGGGCCAAATCCGCGGCATCCGGCGCCACAAACGCCAGCAGTTTCCCTTCATTTGCGACAAAAAGCGGATCCAGCCCCAAAATAGAGCAGACTCCGCGCACGGCCGGATTAACCGGCAAGGCCTCTTCACGCAGTGTAATCGACACCGCGGACTGCTGGGCGATCTCCTTGATGGTGGTAGCCACGCCGCCACGGGTGGGATCGCGCAGAACATGCAGGGAGTCCCCCACCGCGGCAATTATATCCGCTGCCAGACCGTTCAGTGCCGCCGAGTCACTGACGATATCAGTGCCGACTTCAAGCCCTTCGCGACCGGCCATTACCGCAATGCCGTGATCACCAATCGTACCGCTGATTATTATCACATCTCCAACCCTGGCGTTGGCGCCGTGGATCGTGATTTGATGTTCCACTGCGCCGATGCCGGAGGTATTTATGAAGATCTTGTCGGCCTTGCCGCGCGGAACGACCTTGGTATCACCGGTGACGATACGCACACCGGCCGCATCGGCCGCCTGACGCATGTCTTCAAGAATCGTCTTCAGCTCGGCCCGGCTGAAACCTTCCTCGATGATCAGGCCGACACTCAGCCAGAGCGGCCTGGCTCCCATCATGGCCAGATCATTGACCGTGCCATGCACAGCCAGGCTGCCGATGGTTCCGCCAGGAAAAAAGATCGGATCTACAACGAATGAATCGGTGGTATAGGCCAGGCGGCCGGGGATGGGCTCCAAAAGCGCGGCGTCGTTCTGTCCGGCAACATCCATTCCGCTCACGATCGGTATAACCAGTTCATCCAGCAGTTGGTGGGAAAGTCTGCCGCCGCTGCCGTGTCCAAGCAGAATTATATCATTGTTCACTATCAGGTACGCTCCCGCGCTATTTTTGCAACAGGATAACATGTATCTCCTTTGATGTCACGGCAGCTTTTTCTGTTCACATGAGAGTGCAGTTCGTGTTAAACAGTACTATTGTATTTATCATGCTGGAGGATTTGATGACAGAATATCTACCAATGACACAACTGCCTGAAACAGGCCGATATAAAGCCGGAGATGTGCTGGTGCTGGTGGGTGAACTTTTCGGACGCGGCTACGCCAACGGCCTGATTGAAGAGGCCAGGCGAATCGGCATGAACGTGATCGGAACCACCGTGGGACGCCGCGACAGCGACGGCACATTGCGCCAGTTGAATGCCGGCGAATTGGCCGAAGCCGAGTCGCTTCTCGGCGGCCCGGTCATCAACGTTCCATTGGAAGCCGGCTTTGACATGGAATCAGTTGATGGCCAGCCTTCGATTTCCGAACTGCTGAAAAAAGCACGCCCCGACGATTGGGACTCGATCAGTTTCCCGGACGGGCTCATCGAGAAAGCCTGTTCCGCGGGTACAGCACGTTTTCGCGCGGCAATCTCGCAGGTGGCCAAAGAACTGGAAACCCGCATCCCTGCCAGCGCCAATATTTTACTGGCCCATTCCATGGCCGGCGGGATTCCCCGTGCCAGGGTCTTCATGCCGTTGCTGAATCGTGTTTTCAAGGGCACCGGAGACAAGTACCTGTCATCTGAAGCTTTCTGGAACTGCAAGCTGGGCCGCCTGTGCGATACCAGCTTCAATGAAGTCACCGCCGACACTTTCCGCTACCTGATCGACGAAACATCCGGACTGCGCGAACGCTCCGCGGCATCCGGTGCAAGAGTAAATTACTCCGCCTACGGATACCACGGCACCGGCATTCTGGTAGGCGGCGAGTATCGTTGGCAGTCATACACCCCATACGTTCAGGGCATTGCCAAGATGCGGCTTGAGAGCATCGCCGAGCAGGCAACATCCAATGGCATTTCCGCTACGGTCTTCAACTGTCCGGAAATCCAGACCAACTCCAGCGCCCTCTTTCTGGGGGTTGAAATATCCCTTTACCCGCTGATCACCGCAATCAGCCGGGAAGCCGGCGAGAGCGTTGCCGCACCGATCGAAGCCCGCTGCCAGTCCATGCTGAAAGATGGCGAAACCATGGCGCACCTGCTTGAAAGGGCCGACGCCTATCTTTCGTCTCCGGTCCTGGAAGGGATCCTTGACTTCGCAACCTGGCCACAACCCAACACACGTGAACAGGCGGAACTGATGCTGGCCAGTTCGGCGGAACTGATGGGCATGCACAAGGATCAGAAACAGCTGGTTTGCGCCGAGTTGTCACGAATTGTATTCCTGTCCACGGGCAGACTGATGCTGCACGGCTCATGGAATCCTTCCGCGCCTGTCTTATGGCTGAATCACGACATAATCGGCAGATTGCTGGCAGACCAGCTTGGCGCTGGCATTGCATAAAAGCGCTGACCACAACTGTAAACCACACGAGGAATTCATGAAGAAAGTATCCGGTCTTATCACTTCACTGATCCTTGCATCGGCGCTGATGCAGGGATGTGCCACGAATCAACAGCTGAACAAATCCTCCGACACCCTCTATAAGGAGGGTGAAAGTTTTTACCAGAGGGGCAGGTATGAGGAAGCCATCGCACAGTGGAAAAAGGTCAAGGAAAGCTACCAGTCGCCGGAACTGATCACCCAGGCTGAATTGCAAATCGCGGATGCCTACTTCCTCAACGGGGATTATATAGAAGCCGCAACCGCTTACGAGGACTTTCGCAAACTTCACCCCAGCCACGATAAAGCGGGCTTTGCTCTCTTCCGCCAGGCCATGAGCTATTACAAGCAGATCAACAGTATCGACACGGACCAGACTCCGGTAAAGAACGCTCTAACCATTTTCGAGTCGTATCTCAAGTTGTACCCGACCGGCGAACAACTCGGCGAAGTCCAGGAGAAGATACGCGACTGCAGGGACAAGCAGTTGCAGTACGAAATATATGTCGGACGTTTCTATTTGAAAACCGGCGCCTACAAGTCAGCCATCGGACGCTTCGAAGAGGCTCTCAAAGCCTACCCCGATCTGGCAAGGCGCGACGAAGTTCTGTACTACCTGGGCAGATCTTATCTGGAGGATGGGCAGAAATCTAAAGGGCGCGAGGTTTTCGGCAAGCTCTCATCCGAATTCCCCGGAAGTGCCTTCATAACAGACGCCAACAAGGCAATGGATTCGTTCTTTTAGTGTTGCGCCGTTTGGCTTACATGCTGGCTTTGAGCATGGTTCTCTTATCCGGCTGCGGCGTGCAGGAGAAAGACCGCCTGGCAATAGCCCGGATAATTGAGTCCCGCTCCAGAGCGCTGAACTCCCGCGACATTTCATTATACCTTTCGTCGGTATCTCCCGACTACAGCGACAAGGGCAAGGATTTTCCGCGTCTGAGGGAAAGTATCGCCAGCAATTTCAATAACGTCGAGAAACTCTCCTATCAACCCGTGGAACATACAATATCAATACACGGAAACCGTGCCGAAGTTTCGGGAACATATCGCATGAAGATATCTGCTCGCGGAAAGGAACTGGCACTGGACGGTTCGGAACATATCAAGCTTGCCAGAGGGCCGGAAGGATGGAAAATAATTGCGGGGTTATAGATAATGACCGGACATGAATCTGGCATGTTGGCGGCACTTGTTGCGCTGGCCTACCTTTTGGGATCGATCCCTACAGGACTTCTGCTTGGCAAGGCATACGGCATCGACGTGCGTAAGGAAGGAAGCGGCAATATCGGCGCGACCAACCTGTATCGCACGGTCGGCCGCAAAGTCGGAGCAATGACACTTACAGGCGATTGCCTGAAGGGGCTGATACCGGTGCTGGCCGTTAAATACAGCTCTCTTCCTCCTGACTTTGCTGCCTGGGTCGGCTTGGCCGCATTCTGCGGACATGTCTTCTCGCTGTTCCTCAAATTCAAAGGGGGCAAAGGAGTAGCAACGGCACTGGGAGTATTTCTGGCTCTTGCGCCGATGGCAGTTGCAATTGCCATCGCGGTGTTTGCGGCGATCATGTCTTCCTGGCGTTATGTTTCACTCGGCTCGATCGCGGCTGCGGCAATCATGCCCGTTGCAGTCGCACTGAGAGGGGGAAACAGGGCGTTGGTTACCGTTACGCTGATTATTGCGGTGATTGTGATACTGAGACATCATGAAAACATCCGGCGTTTGATCGCCGGCACGGAGAATCGCTTCAAGGCGTAGAAACCATCCGGCATTCAATTTGGTAGAGTCGCACTGCTATTCTTTTTCTCCCGCGTAAATCGTTGCAATCCCGAAGGTCAGCTCATGAATATGTAGATTGCGGAAACCAGCCTCGGATATCATACGGGAGAACTCTTCGTGGGAAGGAAACTCCAACACCGAATCAGGCAGATATTTGTAGGCGTTGTAGCGAGAAAAGAGTCCGCCGACAATCGGCAGCAAACGGCGGAAATAAAAGTAGTATATCTGGCGGAAAAGCTGGGATTTCGGCGTTGAAAACTCCAGAATGATCATTCTGCCGCCAGGCCGCAATACCCGCCACATTTCCGCCAGGCCCAGCTTTCTGTCCACCACGTTTCTGATTCCAAAGGCGATCGTGATCGAATCGAAGGTGTCGTTTGCAAAGGGCAGATCCTCACAGGGAGCAACTTTCAGATCGATTCTCGATGCATAAGGTGATGCCGCTACCTTGACTTCACCCAGTTCCACCATTTCCCTGCAGAAGTCAGCGCCGGTAATCCTGACCGACGCGGGGGTACTGCGGGCTATTTCCAGCGCCACATCTCCTGTGCCGGTTGCCACATCCAGAATACGGGACCCCTCGCGATACTTCAGCAGGCGCACAGCTTTTTTACGCCAGCGCCGGTCGATGCCAAAGCTCAAAAGCCGGTTAAGAAAGTCGTATTTCGGCGCGATTGCGCCAAACATCTGCTGAATTTTCTCGCCTTTATCGGAAAGTCTGAACATATGTTTCTGCTACCTTTTGAATTATTTAAATGGTATAAATTCAACTGCTCTTTATAGCACAATCTAACCGGCATTAACCAGTAAAAATCAAACTCACATCAGGAGTACCGCGGTCGTGGCACCAAACATTCGCATACAGGATATCGCCGACATCCTGATCATGACATTTCTCCTCTATCAGCTTTATACATGGTTCCGCGGGACACGCGCTATACAGGTGCTGCTCGGTCTGGGCGTTGTTACGCTGATATACTTCGCCACCCGTTTTCTTGGTTTGTACATGACCAGCTGGGTTCTGCAGGAGCTGGGCACGGTTCTCATCATTTTAATTATAGTTGTGTTTCAGGCCGAGATCCGCCAGGCCCTCTATCGTTTCAGCCTGCTGCGCCACATGCTGGACAGCAACCAGGAGAACCAACAAGGGCAGTTTCAGGAAATCGCCGAAACCATTTTTTCGATGGCCTCCAGACGAACCGGGACACTGCTTGTATTCCAGCGCAACGAACCCTTGAACGAACTTGTATCAAACGGCGTACAGCTTGACTGCGAAATTTCCCCTCAGATGCTCGAATCAATATTTTATGACGGAGCCCCTCTTCATGACGGCGCGGCGCTGATCAAGGACGGTCGCATCGCTCTGGCTTCCTGCCACCTTCCGCTCTCTATCAGTCCGGACATTCCACAGAGCCTGGGAACAAGACACCGTGCGGCACTCGGACTATCGGAACGCTGCGACGCCGTAATCGTGGTCGTCTCCGAAGAGCGGGGAGAGGTCTCGCTGGTCACGGCGGGAAAGCTGCGGCTTATGGAATCCACCCCTGAACTGATCGCGGCCCTCGACGAATTGTTCCATAGCGACAAACCGGCTCCCAGTATATCCATTCGCGAGAAGATTTTTGCCAACCTGCTCCCCAAAGTGGCACTTTTACTTTGTGTGTGCGTTTTCTGGGCACTGATAACGACTCGCCAGGGACAGATAACAACCGTAACCGCACCGGTGATCCTGCATGGTATCCCGGAAGGACTGATACTGTTGAAGACCGCGCCAGAAGAGGTGAACGTACAGTTGAAGTCACTGTCCAGCCTGAGCCCGCCACCATCCAAGCTTGATCTTACGGCGGAACTGGATGCGTCCAAAACTAAAGAAGGCCAAACAAGCATCAGGGTTAATAGCTCGGACATCAGCCTGCCGTCAGGACTGGCCATCACCGGCATATCGCCGTCAAGCATACGCATTACCACGGAGAAAAAACTGCGCAAGAGCGTACCGGTAAAAGCAGCGCTGAAGGGGAAACTCCCGCCCGGTCTCTCCTCGATGCAGGTTGTCTGCGAGCCGGACATGGTTGTTATTGAAGGGCCTTCCAGCCAGGTTGCAGCGATCGAGTCGGTTTTGACCGATGACATAGATGCGACTCGACTGAAAAAAGGAAATGTATATCTCAAGAACATCCGGCCGCTTCAGAAACAGGTTTCACTGCTGAAGGAAACACCCGTAACCATCAGATTGGTCACGCGGGGAAAACGTCGTTAGATCATGCGGTTGGCACACATCGTGCTACAAAACAAACACGGATTCGATTATTTACGATTGACGTCAACGGGTATTTGTTATATAAAGCTTGAAACTTTTTTAAAATCCTAGAACGACCGGAGGACAGATGGCACATATCCGTATCGCACTTGTGACCGGCCTTATGCTTTTGGCTCTGCCGCAGTTGGTTCTTGCATCCAAGGCACACGTGGTTCGCAAAAGCGAATCCCTGCATTCAATAGCCCGCAAATACCATGTCTCGGTTGACGAGCTTAAGTCCGTCAACAACCTTACAGCCACCCATGTAGACAAGGGTATGCGCATCATCATACCGTCTCACGCAGATGCAAAACTCAAAAAATCCCGTCCGGAATCCTATAAAGTCGCCAAAGGCGATACGCTCCCTAAGATCGCCAGGAAAACCGGAATAAAACTGGCTGAACTCCGCAAACTCAACAACCTGAAGAGCAACAGGGTTAAACCGGGCCAGATTCTGGCTCTGGTATCTACGCCGCCAAAGTCCGAAGCTCCAACCCGTACAGCCAGTGCCAGCAACAGGCTGCAACTGATCAACAAGGATCTTCTCAACGAACAGGAGTTGACGGACACATTGGCCGAGCTGACGGATATAGACTCCGACCGCCCGGTCGATCTCGCCAAGAAACTGGAAGCAAATCAGGCTCTCAGCAATCTTAAGAAATCCGCCTACAGTTTTCTGGGCGCCCGCTACCGTTTTGGCGGAACCAGCCGCAACGCGCTTGACTGTTCGAGCTTTACGCAGCAGGTATTTCGTGAGCAGAGCGTCAAACTGCCCCGCACAGCCAGGGAACAGTTCTACGTGGGCAACGAAGTTGCCCGTGGCGACCTGAAAAAAGGTGATCTGGTATTTTTCCAGACCTATGCACGCTTCCCGTCACATGTGGGAATTTATCTTGGAGACCGCAAGATGATTCACGCCTCTTCCAGAGAACACCGTGTAGTCATCTCGTCCATGGACACCCCCTATTACCTGTCCCGTTACCTGGGCGCGCGCCGCATGTCGAATACGGCCTCGGACTCGATCAATTTCAACGACCTTCTTCTCGGTGTCGATGAAGAAAACGAGAATGATATTATTGCCAACGACACTCTCGGTGTAACACTAAACGTTGAGAATTGATCAGCTCCACCATTTATCACCTAACACATCCGGGTCACATGACCCGGATTTTTTTTCGCCATGAAGATCCTTCTCGCCTACCACTCCGGGGAACAAAACCGTAACGACCCTTACATCAGCCTCGTGCCTACCGGCCTGTGCTACCTTCACGCCTGCCTGATCGAGGACGGCCATGATTCCGTACTCGCCAATTTTTCCGGATGGTCCGTGACGCGCACGGAACGGGAACTATTGCGCTTAAATCCGTCCGTGATCGGAATTTCGCAATGGACGCACAATCGCCACGTATCGCTGGAACTGGCCCAAAGATGCCGACGACTGCTCCCGTCATGCACCTTAGTAATGGGAGGCGGTCATGCAACCTTCTGCCACGACGACATCCTTGCAAACAATCCGGCTGTGGATATCGTGGTGCTGGGCGAGGGAGAACAGACCCTGCTGGAGTTGGCGGAACATCTTGCCAACGGCACCGATTGGAGAGATATCGACGGTCTGGCATTCCGGCTCAACGGCACCGTTACCGTCACCGCGCCACGCAAACCACTGGCCGACCTGGACAGACTTCCCCAGCCGGCCCGTTACCTGGATCGATCAATAGGCATTGACCTTCAGCTGCAACCAGAATTCATCGTCACCGCCCGGGGGTGTCCATCAGCCTGCCATTTCTGCAGTTCACCGGCATTTTGGGGTAGAAAGGTACGCTTCCGCTCTCCAGGCGAGATCGTGGATGAAATCCTCTATATCCGCCGGAAATACGGGCTGATCTACTTTTCAATCCGGGATGACACATTTACCGCGGATCGCAAAAGGGCCGTAGAGTTCTGTTCCCTGCTGATCGCCCATCATGCCGACATCCTCTGGAATTGCCAGTCACGTGTCAACGCCATTGACGAGGAACTGTTGATCATGATGAAACGGGCCGGATGTGAATGCATACAGCTCGGGGTTGAGTCCGGTTCGCCGAGGATACTGGAACTGCTCGGCAAGAGCATCAGTCCGGAACAGATCGAACGTTCCTGCAAACTGATCAAAGAAATCGGCATCAACCTGTCCATCTACCTGATCAGCGACATACCCGGAGAAACGACCGAGGACATTCAGCAGACAATCGATCTGATACGGCACATCCATCCCGACGACGGATATGTTTCACCGCTGGCATACTACCCTGGCACCCGCTTGCATTCGGACGCGGTGTCAGTTGGCATCTCCAGCATGGATATCTTTGCGGGCACGGGCAAAAACGCCCTGTATGCAAGCAATCACCGGGGTTACTCATCAAAGAAACTTCTGGCAGAACTTTCCGCCAATCATCAGAACGATCCGGCGCGATTCGAACGCCAGAAAGCGCGACAGGGATTTTGCTACACGACCAACGTGCTAGCCGGAGAATGGTATCGCCAGAGACGAAGATATAAATCGGCCGAAAAAGAATTTCTTGAGATCACCGAACGGCATCCACAGAACCCGTGGGGTTGGTTCCTGCTGGGAGAATTGTATGCTGAAACCGGAAAGCTTGGTAAAGCCGGGGATTGTTACCGGTCAGTTTTAAAGATAGTTCCGCACCACTTGCCTTCGCAGTCAGCGCTAGCGGCATAAAAAAACGGGGCCATTTTCATGACCCCGTCTGATACAGCCCGGACTTTTAAGGACTACTTTACAATCCTGATGCCAGGAATAAAGGAGATCTTCTCAAAAGTTCTCTTGAGGGTTTTGCTCTGGAAATTTGACAGTGGCGGAGTTTCAGGATACTCGATGCTGTCGCCTACAGCCACCTTGATTTCAGGAAGTGCCAGCCACAGCTTCTGACCTTTTTCATCGGCAGCTTCAACATAAGTATAACCACCTGAGTTCATGGTCTGGGTAACCTTTGCTTTTTTACCGGCACCGGCAGGAATTTCCTGAGCCTTCATACCAGCGTGAGGATCACCACCTGGCTGCCCGGCAGGCATCTGTCCACCCGGGTGATTTGGTGGCATCTGTCCCTGCTGTGGAGCCTCGGCCGGAGCTTCAGTTTTTGGCTTGTCCTTGCACCCGGCGAGGGCGAGAGCGGCGATAACGAGAAGAACTAATGCTGTTTTTTTCACCTGCAACCTCCTGTTGTTTGAATATCTCTTTTTTTTTACCATACTTAAATATAACATTCCAAGAGAAATATGCCTAACTCTTATAATATAACGTCATTATCTAATTTGATCCTGAACATTTATCATTAATGCCTCGACCAACTGCTTGAACTCATCTTCGGAAAGAATCACCGGCTGCATATTAGCCCAATTCCGGACCTTTCTTGGATTTCGCAGCCACTCCTGCAGCCGCTTATCGTTCCACCGCTCCCCATTTTTAAATGTCCTCGGATACCAGCGAGTTAACAGCCCCGACAGGTTCGGACCGATAGTCCCCTTTCCCATGGCACCGTAACGTTCTGACAGTAACCGGTGGCATGAAGCACATTTCTTGCTGAAGACATGCCGGTTCTGCCCGTCGGGGTCATCAAAATGCACCACACCCGGCCGATCCTTCTTACTGTTTAGAACGCTATCAGCGCCAGCCAGGATAGCGTTTACCAGAATCGCGGACTGTTGTTCGGTCACACTGAAATCCGGCATCCCAAGCACCGGCTTCTCGATTGACGCGGCAATTTCCTCGGGACTTCTCTGGTTACGCAGAGAATCCAGGTTTGTCGCCAAATGGTTACCCTTGCCGGCACTGACATGACAACGCCGGCAGGAGAACTGCTCCATCAGACGTTGCCCCTCCCTGACAACAGCATCCTCTTTCATTGTGAAATACGCGAACCTGCCGGCTACCAGACCATGGTGGGCTATGTTCCTGCGTGCTGAAAGCGGATTTCCGCGATGGCAGGAGCTGCATCTTCCCCGCTCGACGTAGTGGCCACGATGGCAGTCAAGGCAGTGCTGGCGCTGTTCTCCGCCAAAAGCGGGCGAACCTGCCAGGCAAATCAGCAGAATCACGACAGCGTGAATGACCAATTTGAGCCTCGAAACCAGAACGCAACTGTTGTCATAATCAGAATTACCAGGAAGGTTGCAACCGTAAGCAGGTTGACAAAGCGCTGTTCACGCGGAAACCAGCTGGCTCGGTGAAGGTGAAGCGATCCAGGCAGCCATGGCAGCAGCAGAAAGACAAGTCCCAGCAGGATCAACGGATAAATCATGAAACGCGACCAGCTGACCAGCTCCTGGATCCAAAGCAGAAACCAGGCCGACTTGACCGGATTGGGAGTGCGCGAAGGATCGGCCGCCTCCTGCAGCGGCGCAGGAAGCAACGCTGCCAGCGCAAGCAGCACAAGCGCCAGCAGCAACATCGAGCGGTTGATCAGCCTGAAAAAATGTGGCGTGCTTTTGATAAATCCGTCTTTCATAGGTATGGCAGCACTCCCTTGTTCTTTCTGACCCGGTAAAAATGCAGGAAAGACAGCAACAACACCGTCAGCGGCAGAATCACAATATGCAGCGCGTAGAAACGTAAAAGAGACAACGGCTGCCCGATGCCGTCCGGGACCAGAAGAGAGCGCAGCAATTCACCGAAAGGCAGAGTCAACATCAATTCCATGCCGGTCTGGGTAGCCCAGAAGGCCAGCTGATCGAACGGCAGCAGGTAACCGGTATAGGCCTCAAACAGCGCCAGGCAGAGCAGCAGGAAACCGATCACCCAGTTCAGTTGTCGAGGACGCTGGTAGGCGCCGGTCAGGATCACCCGCAGCGTATGCAGAAAAATCAGAATCAAGAGGGCGTGGGAGGTTATGCGATGCAGACTGCGCAGATAGCGGCCGCCCCACACCGATGACTCCAGAAACAGGATCGAACTGAAGGCCCGCTCCGGAGTCGGCTGATAATAGACCAGCAGCAGCATGCCGCTGGCCAGCATGATCAGAAAAGCTGTAAAAGCCAGTCCTCCCAGACAGAAGGTATAGCTGATGCGCAGGTTCTTAACCAGCACTACACGGGGGAAAAGATGCTTGAGAAAGTCAGTGACCATTTAAGAAATATACTCATTTTGACAAAAATAGGAATATTTATATTTTCATACCATTGATGCTCTTGAAAATTTCCCGATAATTTCTTTAAATGAAATTTGAATCCACTTAAACTATTGCATTAAATTCGACTAAATGACTAGAATGATATGCGACATCTTCGTTTGCAGAACAACCGAAAACAAGGAACCAGCATGAAAGCCTCGTCCTCAATCGCCAAACCCAATGGCTCCAAAGCAGATAATACAGTCGAGTCAGACTGCGCCGGTCACAATGGAATAAAAACTCTGTGGCAACCCCGCCAGGTATTCCTCTTCAGCGGACATATGATCGACTCACCGGACCGCCCCGAACCCCGCTTCCCGGCAGCACGGGAAGCTGTCGCGGCACGCGCCATCGGAGCAACCCTCGACACCCTTGGCGCCGGGCCCGAAGACATGGCTCTCTGCAGCGGCGCGTGCGGCGGAGATATCCTGTTTGCCGAAGCCTGCCTGAAGCGGGGGGTGCGTCTGGAGGTCAGATTGCCCTTTGCCATACCCACCTTTCTGGAGAAGTCGGTATCCTTTGCCGGTGAGGGGTGGAGCGCCCGTTTCCACGCCGTCAAGGACAACCACCTCACCACTCTCTCAATAATGCCCGACGAACCGTGGTTAGCGCCTTCCGGCACAAATCTCTATACAATCACTAACCTATGGCTGCTGGACAGCGCCCTTGCCTGGGGAGAAGACAAAGTTCACTTCATCTGCCTCTGGAACCGCCAGGGTGGCGACGGTCCCGGCGGCACCGAACACATGTACGACGAGGTCAACAAGCGGACCGGCCAAGTCCACGTACTCGACACGAACATAATTTTTCAAGGAGGGACACCATGACACTCAACGAACGCATCGCCAGACCAGGCCCAAAAAAAATTCTGGCCCTCGATGGTGGCGGCATCCGCGGGATGATAAGCGTGGAAGTACTGGCCGGCATCGAGAAAATTCTGCGGGATAAACACGAGAACGACAAGCTGGTTCTGGCGGACTGGTTCGATTTTTTCGCCGGCACCAGCACCGGCGCCATTATTGCCACATGCCTTGCACTGGGGATGTCAAGCGACGAGATCCGTCAGTTTTATCTGAGCAGTGGCGAAGATATGTTCGACAAAGCCAGCATTTTCAGCCGCTACACCCAGAACAAGTACGAAGATCATAAATTAGCCGGCAAATTGCGTGAGGTATTCGGCGCGGAGACCACCCTGGGCAGCAACAAGCTGAAGACCCTCCTTATGATGGTCATGCGCAATGTGTCCACCGACTCACCCTGGCCGGTATCCAACAACCCTGGCGCCAAATACAACCGGTTGGACCGGAACGACTGCAACCTGAAACTCCCGCTCTGGCAACTGGTTCGGGCCAGCACTGCAGCGCCGGTCTACTTCCCGCCGGAAGTGGTGAAGATCGGATCCCATGAGTTCGTCTTCGTCGATGGAGGCATCACCACATACAACAACCCATCCTTCCAATCCTTTCTCATGGCAACCGCCGAACCCTACAACCTGAACTGGCCGGCAGGAGAAGACAAGCTGCTGATCGTCTCCATCGGCACCGGCACCAGCCCGGAGGCGAACAAGGATCTCAAACCCGACGAAATGAACATTATCTACAACGCCAGCTCCATACCATCGGCCCTGATGTACGCAGCTCTCAACGAGCAGGACTTCCTCTGCCGGACCTTCGGCAACTGCCTGGCCGGTGATCCGCTCGACCGTGAGGTGGGTGACATGATTGGCAGAAAAGGGCCGGCCATGCCCAAGCTCTTCACCTACCTGCGCTACAACGCCGAACTGACTAGACAGGGGTTGGACGCACTGGGGCTGACCGACATAGAACCGGAAGATGTGCAGAAACTTGACTCAACCGACCATATCAAGGAGCTGCAGAGGGTAGGCAGAGCCGTGGTGGAAAAGAAGTTGCGCCGGGAGCATTTCGCTGCATTTAAATAAAGGTCAACTCGCAGTCTTTCATCGGCACAGACCAGCGTATTGACAACCGTCCGAGGGTCTGAAACTGCCGGCCCGCAGGACTGGGTATGATCACCGCACAACCAATCCCTTAAACGCGAAAACACGCCGGTGGCACAATTCAGGTGTGCCACCGGCGAATCCGGAAAAACCGGCTATTGCCTCAGTTGGACACTGGGGCAGGCGGGTCCGCCTTGGTGCCGATACGCGCCTTGCGGTTTTCCTTCATCCGAAGCTGCTTGTTTGCCTTGATCTCGTTGCTGACCAGGTCATGTTTCTTTTTTTGCTCCGGAGTCAGATATGTCTGCATCTTGACGATTGTCCCGGTACGCAGCTCCTCGACCTGTTTCTGGATCTGTTTGGGGCTTAGATCTTCATTCCCCTGGATCACCTTCAGTTTTGCATACTCGTCGTTCAGCAGCGGAAGGATCTGTTTCTGCTGTTCATCCGTCAGTTGCAGCCCCTTTGCCAGACGCTTCAGCTGCACCTCGGGAGCAGGCATCATCGTTGCGTCACCAGCCTTGGCTTTAACCCTTTTCGTCACCTTCTTGGCCGTCTCGGCCTGTACTTCCGTCTGAGCGGTAGCGACCGAAGCCGCCCCCCAAGACATTGCCACCACCAGCAGCACCGCAAGCTTTTTTTTCATAACCTACTCCTTTTGTTCAGGTTTTACATCTGAAGCTGTTCTCTCTCAACGGTTCTGCTCTTACCATGACACTACCGTGATCCTGATTTCCACCCCGGAAATACTATCATGAATTTAAATTACTTCAACAGAATCCATTTTCATCAGGAAATCCGCCGGAATCCTATCCGTACTTTCTGCTCCCGTACGTGCCTGACCCCGTGCATTAATTGCAGTGTGTTAATTTGTATGCTTTTATTACTTTATTTTATAACTAATGATAATTATACTCGTTTCACAGATATCAATCTCTAATTAATCTATCTGGTAACAATCTCACATTGAAAAAGACCAAGACCGGCACATCACGTCAAGGAGGATAATACATGAAAACGGCCATAGTCCGAGTGATCCAGCAATGCCTGATCAAGGAAGGACTAAATCCGGGCAAAGCCGACGGCCTGCTCGGTTACAACACCTACCGGGCGATCAACGATGCGCTGACAAAGCGAAAACAGGGGCTGCCGGGTGACTGGCCGGGATGGCCCAATACCCGCAAGACTGTCGTCTATATTCAACTGCTCTGCAAAGAGCAAGGAATCGAGGTGGGGGACATCGACGGCTACTGGGGGCCACAGACCGACTACGCCTTCGACACCCTGGTCCATATCCTGGAAACCGGCCAGGCGCCTAGGCCTTGGCGAGACGAGACTCCGCTCGATGTCAATCCCAATGGCTGGCCGTCACAGAACGAAGCAGAACTGAACGAGCTCTACGGCAAGGTCGGTACCAATCAGGTATCGCTCGCCCTGCCCTACCCTCACCGCCTGGCCTGGGATCTCAAAACCACGATAAATTCCTACCAATGCAACGCCAAGGTCCATGACAGCGCCAATCGGGTCCTGCAACGGGTCTTCGACCACTATGGCATGGAAAGGATCAAGGAACTGCGTCTCGACCGTTGGGGTGGCTGCCTCAACGTGCGCAAGATGCGCGGCGGCACCCAGTGGTCGATGCATTCCTGGGGAATAGCGATGGATTATGACCCGGAAGACAACCAACTGAAATGGGGGCGCGACAAGGCCGTCTTCGCCAAACCCGATTACGACGACTGGTGGCGTTTCTGGGAAGAAGAAGGCTGGACGAGCCTCGGCCGCACCAAAAACTACGACTGGATGCATGTCCAGGCAACGAAGCTGTGATTAATCCAACAAGGAGGTCATCATGCCAACCGAAGCGAACACTACAAGAAACTGGACCATCATGGTTTATCTGGCCGGTGACAACAACCTGGACAGCGCCGGGGTTGTTGATCTGAACGAAATGAAAACAGTAGGCAGCAGTGACCGGATCGCTGTCCTGGCGCAGTTCGACCGGGCCGGAGCCAAGGGAGCCACCACGCGCTACTATCTCAGAAAAGGGACACCGGTCGTAAAGGACGCCGTGCAGACACTGGGGGAGACCAACATGGGCGACCCGAACGTGCTGAAAGAGTTTGTCACCTGGGGGGTGACGAACTATCCGGCCAACCATTACCTGCTGGTGCTCTGGAACCATGGCGCCGGCTGGGATGACGCCAACCTGTACCAGGGCGACGTTTTCAGCGGCGCCACGCCGCCGGTCAGCCGCAAGAGCCAACCGGTCGTCACCCGTGTGGCAACCGCGGAAGTAAAGCCAATCGCCTTTGCCCATGCCCGGGCCGGCCTCTCCCGCACCCGCCGGGCACTGTTCAGCTCCACCGTGGGAAGCGCCGTAAAGCAGCGGGCAATCGCCTTTGATGACCAGGCCCAGGATTTTCTGGACAACATCGAATTGAAAAAAGTTATGGCCAGCATCAAAAGGAAGCTCAAACGAAAAATCGACATTCTCGGAATGGACGCCTGCCTGATGAGCATGCTGGAGGTATCCTATCAGATGCGCGATGTGGCCGAGTTCAGCGTCGGCTCCGAAGAGACCGAGCCGGGTGAAGGCTGGCCTTACGACCGTATTCTTGCTGCTCTGGCCGCAAAACCGGACATGTCCCCGGAGGAACTGTCAAAGACCATCGTCAGCCAGTATCTGGCTTCCTACAAGTCTGCCGACTGTGTCACCCAGTCAGCCGTGAAGCTCTCTGATCTCAAACCCCTGGCCTCCGCCGTAAACGGACTGGCCAAGGTTCTCAAGAAAATCCTGACCAACAGCGCTTCCCGCACCGCCCTGATCAACGCCCGGGCCCAGGTTCAGGAGTACAGCCGCCCCTACGACGATTACTGCGACCTGCTCGACCTGTGCTCCCTGCTGGAGGCCAATCTGACGGCCCCGAAGATACTCAGCGCCTGTGACGAAGTCAAACAGGCCGCCGCTGCCGCCATCATCGCCAGCGGGTACAAGGGTTCGGCGGTCAACAACTCCAGGGGAATTTCAATCTACTTCCCCAAACGCAAGCTATCGCCACTCTACAAGACCCTGGATTTCACCAAGCAGAGTTTGTGGGATGAGTTTCTGGTAGCGTATCTGGCAAGCTTGGGTAGGTGATCGAGGAGACCGACAATGGAAGGGATATTCATCAGCTACCGCCGTGAAGAGAGCGCCGGGCACGCCGGGCGGATCTACGACCGCTTGCGGGAACGCTTCGGCAGGGAGCGGGTCTTCATGGATGTCTCCGCCATCGAGCCGGGGGTTGATTTCGTGGAGGCCATCGATCGGGCCGTGGGTTCCTGCACGGTGCTACTGGTTATCATCGGCCGGAAGTGGCTTGACTGCAGCGACGCGGCCGGCCGGCGGCGACTGGAGGACACTGCGGACTTCATCCGCCTTGAAGTCGGCACGGCCCTGAAGCGAAACATCCGGGTGATTCCGGTGCTGGTTCAGGATGCGGCCATGCCAAAAGAGACGGACCTTCCCGATGACCTGAAGCTGCTGGCCCGCCGCAATGCCATCGAGATCAACGATACCCACTGGGACACGGATCTGGCGCAACTGGTCGAGACCCTGGGGCGGATTTTAGAAACGGCAGAAACGGTCCCCACGGGCGGGGCCAACACGAAACTGTTGTCCGGTGTGCAAAAAAACCGGCTTACCTGGCTGATCAGCTCCGTCACCGCACTGCTGCTGGCGCTGACGGGACTGCTGACCGGCGTCGAGTCGTTCCGAAACAGCTTTGTCAGGCTGTTCAAGGGATCGCCACAGGTCACAACCACCACCGGCTCCCCCTCTACCGGAAGCAACACCCACCCAACCGACCGGGAACCAAAGATACCGGCAACAGACTCAACACCAGCGACCGACACACAGCAGGAACCAGCCCCGGCCAGACTCGTCACCGTGCCGAACGTGGTGCGGCAACCGCTGGAACGCGCCGTAAGGATACTGACCGAGGCTGGACTGCGGCCGGGAACCGAGACTCTTCGACCGACTGACAAGTCTCTCCCCGGAATGGTCCTCAACCAGAAACTCAAAGCAGGCGCCACGGCCAGGCGCGGTACGGCGGTGGACCTGCTGGTATCCGCGCCACAGGCTGCCGACGGCTCGGCGGGTGATACGCTCGCGGCTCAAAAAGTGCTCGCCAGGGGAAACCTGGAGGTTCATCAGACCTATCTGTTCGACCTGGATTCGGGCCAAATTGTCCGTAACGGGGATGCGGATTTCTGGTTCGAGGCGGTGACGGAGACGGAGCGCTACCTGACGCCGAGGAACGGAGCAACCATCGGCCTGACACGGGAGAAGACCACCTACGAGAACTGCTCCCAGGTAAAGATGACTGAACGGCGCATCCCCATCCAGAGAATAACGGAGAACTACTACGCCTGCGTCAGGACCAGCCGCGGCAACCTGGCCTCCTTCAAGCTCCGGGAACCGGTCGGCCCCAGTCCCGGCGTCATGAAAATCAGTTACATCACCTGGGAACGCGCCCGATAGCGTCGCGCGGCCTTATTTGCAAGGCCGGTATTTCCGGAAAAAGAGAGAGGTCAAACAGATGGCCACGCTGTTCATCAGCTACTCACGCAAGAACAAAGAGCAGGTTTATCCGTTTGCCGAAGCCCTGACCAAGGCGGGGGTCGATATCTGGATCGACCGCGAGGAGATCGATCCGCTCAACGATTTCCCGGCCCGCATCCGTGATGGTCTGGCCCGCTCCCACGCGCTGCTTGCCTGGTATTCCCCTGAATACGCCCAATCAAGCTACTGCCAGAAGGAGTTGATCGCCGCCTGGATCTGCACACAGCGGCTGACCCGCGACGTTCTGTCGCGTATCCTGATCCTCAACCCCCTGGAGAACGTGGCCCATATCGCCCTGGGCGACGTGGAGCGCCAGAACTATCTAAGCGCGCCAAAGGACGAGACAACCCAAAACACCTGCATCCGGCTGCTCGGCGAGAGACTGGCCGATCTGGCCGATGATTTTACCGCACTGCGCCAGTTCAAGCTGCCGATATGGCGCCCTTCCGCACAACAGGGCTCGGCACGGTTCGTTGGCCGACTGCGCGAGTTGTGGCGCATCCACACCGCCCTTAACCCGGTCGGGATTTTTGACTGCGAGAACCCCGCTGTCGTGGCGCAGCTCACCGGATTGGGCGGCGTGGGCAAGAGTCTGCTGGCGATCGAGTATGCCTGGCGTTTCAGCGCGGCTTACCCCGGCGGTATCTACTGGTTGCGCGCCTACGGCTTCGATCCCCATAAACCGATGGATCCCGAAGCGCGCGAAGGAGTACGGAAACAACAGATCGAGGGGCTGGCGATCAATCTGGACATTGACATCACCGGTCTTGATTTCCGGGTAATCTACCATCAACTCGGGCAGAAACTTGCCGGCGGAGAACCGTACCTCTGGATTGTTGACGATTTACCACCTGGCCTGGACCAGGAGCAGGGCCTGCCTGGATGGTATGCACCCGGCGCCAACGGCCGCACCCTGATCACCACCCGCTGCAGGGAGTACGATGGGATCGGTGTTACGGTTGAGATCGATGTGCTGGAGCAGGAACCGGCCTATGAACTGCTTACCCAGGAACGCAAGCCCCGGTCCGATCAGGAACGGCACGATGCCCGAGACCTCGCAGAGGATCTCGGACGCCACGCCCTGGCGCTGGATGTGACCGGACACTTTCTGCTCAAATCCAGGAGTTTCGCGGCGATGCGGGCCGATCTGGCACAGGCGCAAACCGATCCGCTGGGTGCGCTGATCGCCGGGCTGGCAGGACAGCTTCCCGGAGGCCATGAGAAGAGCATCGTAGTCACCCTTGTACAGAGCGTGCGACTGCTCGGAGAGGAAGGATTGAATCTCCTGCGCCTTGCCGGAGAGCTGCACGGCGGCACCCCCATTTCGTTCAGGCTGGCCAAGGCGGCCCTGGGCCGGGCCTTGCTGTTGGACGAAGCCGGCTCAGAGGCCTGTTTTGCCAAGGCGATCAACCAGCTTGAAACCCACTCACTGGCCACCGTCTCGCTGGGGGAGGCGACCGGCGACACGCTCTCGGTTCACGCTCTGGTACGCTACACCATGATTCACGGCGATCCGGCTGAAAATGATGCAATTGCGCTGCGCAGAACTGTGCGAGCGGCTGCGGTCACAGCGCTTGTCAGCCTGTTGGAGGATGTGACCGACATCCGAAAACACGCCGGGTTGGAATTCGAACTCCCCCATGCACGGCATTTGACACCGGAACCCCACTCTGTCGAAGAGGCCGTGCTTGCAGCCTGGATAGCCAGTTTCGAAGGTGAGCGCGGCAACTACCGCGAGGCTCTGCGGCTTTTTCATAAACTTCAGCCCAATCAGGAGTTGCTGCTCGGTCCAAACCATCCGGACACCCTCGCCACCCGCTACAACATCGCCTCATACACCGGAAAGTCAGGCGACTATCGCGAGGCTCTGCGGCTCTCCCGGGAACTGTTGCCAGAGCAGGAAAGTGTGTTCGGCGCGGAGCACACTTACACGTTAAAAACCCGCAACGACATCGCCACCTGGACCGGGGAGACATTCAAAGTAAACGAGGCTCTGAAGCTCTTTCAAGAGCTTTTGCATGACCAGACGCGGATTCTTCGCGCGGACCATCCCGACATTCTCATAACTCGCAGCAACATCGCCCACTGGACCGGTGAAACAGGCAACGTAAGCGAGGCGCTGAAGCTCTTACAAAAACTCTTGCCCGATCGGACGCGGATTCTTGGCGCGGACCATCCCGACATTCTCAAGACCCGCAGCAACATTGCCCTATGGACCGGTAAGAGCGGCAACCCGCACAAAGCGTTGAAGCTCTTTAAAAAACTTTTGCCCGATCGTGTGAGGGTATTCGGTGCTGAACACCCCTACACTCTCAAAACCCGCAGCAATATTGCCGACTGGACCAGAGAATGCGGCGATCCGCGCGAAGCAACCCGGCTCTTTCAAGAGCTTTTACCCGCTCAGAAGCGGGTGCTGGGCGTGGACCATCCTGATACGCTCATAACCCGTAAGTGTATTGCCTTCTGCACTGAACTAAGCGGCGACACGCTCGAAGCTCTGCGACTCTTTCGTGAGCTCTTGCCCGACCTGGAGCGTGTGCTCGGCGCGAACCATCCGGGTACGATCAACACCAGGAAGCGGATTCAGTCTCTCGAAAGCAAAGAATGATAATCTTTGTCTTTGTGCCAGCACCGGGAAAACACCGTGCCCAAAATGGCCAGCAGGCAAACAAACTGATTCGATCACCGTGATTCCAGGAGGGACATACCATGGCCGCCGACAACACCCCCATCAAGCTCCGCATTCCAGGCAAGAAAGTCGATGAAACAGCTCCGGCAATTCCCGAGCAACTCAAGGACGTCTTCAACATCCGCTCGGTCCAGACCTTCCAAATCAGCACGGCGCGGGAGGGTGCGGCCGAAGCGCCGGTCATCGAGAGCAGATCGGACGATGTGGTAGAGCTGGAACTTGAGGATGGCACCCGTTTCTGGACCACCCAGGAACGCCTCAGGAGCGAGGTGCTGCAACTGGCCGGAACCCGCGCGGCGGACGGCATCCTGAATTTACCGACTTCCCTGCCCGGCAGGAGCGGGACGCGGGGGATCATCGGCAAGATCGTGATCAAGACGCTGCGCTTCTTCCATATCGATCTGGCCGAGTTTGCCGCCCGGAAAATCGCATCCGCCTGGGAGGATCACACCCTCGGCACGGCCGACGAGGGGCGCGGACCCGGCCTCTACCGCCTCTCTGGCGCCGATGAACTTGTCCTGAAACGGGTGGAAGAGGGAACCATCACCCTTCCCGATGACCGTCCGGCCCTGCTCTTTCTGCATGGCACCGCCTCTTCCACCGCCGGCAGCTTTGGCAAACTCTGGAGCGACAAGCGCAAGCCCCAGCTCGACCAGCTTCTGGCGCCCTACGAAGGACGGGTCTTTGGCCTGGAGCACGAATCCCTCAGCAAGAGCCCGATTCACAACGCCATCGCCCTGGCCGAACAGCTCCCCGGCAACGTCCGCATCCATCTGGTCTCCCACTCGCGCGGCGGCATGGTTGGCGAACTGCTCTGCCACGCCGGGAGAAGCGGCGGCGGATGTGACCCTTTCGACGAAGCGGCGCTCAGTTTTTTTGCCGAAAGGGATCCCGATCGTGTGCGGGGGGACCTGCGCCGGCTCAACACGCTGCTGAAAGAGAGGCGCATCCGGGTCGAGCGCTTTGTACGGGTCGCCTGCCCGGCCCGTGGGACGACTCTGGCCTCGGGGCGCCTCGACATCTACCTGTCAATCCTCTTTAATCTGCTGGGTTCTTTCAGTCTCTTCAAGATGACGCCAGGGAGCGTCCTCTACAACATCTTCAGCGAGTTGATCATGGCCGTGGCCAAGGAGCGCTCCGATCCGGCCATACTGCCCGGCATCGAGGCGATGATCCCCTCCTCCCCGCTGGTGGCGCTGCTCAACCGCCCGGATGTGACACTGAACGGCGAGCTGCGGGTAATCTCCGGGGATATCGAGGGGGAGAGCGTCGTCAGCGCCCTCGGCACGCTGCTGACCGACCCGCTCTACCAGGATGACCACGATCTGGTGGTGAATACCGACGCCATGTTCGGCGGCGCCGAGCGACTGGGTGGGGCTGGCTTCATTTTCCGGCGCGGCGGCGATGTGAACCATTTCAGTTACTTCGGAAATGCCGACAGCGCCGAAGGCCTGGTGCGAGCCCTGACCAGGAGCGGCGCCGAAGAGGACGGTTTCGAAGCCTTCTCAGTGCGTGACGCCGATAGCGGCACCCCTCCCTACGAGCAACGAGGCGCGGCGGCCGGGCGGCCGGTGGTCTTTGTGCTGCCGGGAATCATGGGGAGCCATCTGGCCATCGACCAGAACCGGATCTGGCTCGACCCACTCGACCTCGCCCTGGGCAAGCTCCAACTGCTGCGCTACGGCACACCGAACCTGGTGTCGGCGGAAGCTCCGCTCTGGATGTTCTACGGTGATCTGGTCAAGCACCTGTCCGGAACGCACCGGGTCGAACCCTTCCCCTTCGACTGGCGGCTCTCGGTCTTCGAGGAGGCCAAGCGCCTGGCCACGGCAATCAACCAGGCTCTGGACGATACCGAGGCCAGCAGACAGCCGGTCAGCATTGTGGCCCACTCCATGGGTGGTCTCGTGGCACGGGCCATGATTGCCGCGCGGCCTGATCTCTGGGAGCGGATCAAGCAACGCCCGGACGCACGGCTGATCATGCTCGGCACCCCCAACGGCGGCTGCCACGCGGTGGCCCAAATCCTGACGGGACGCGATGGCCTGATCCGCCGGCTCGCACTGCTCGACACGACCAGGGACATGAAAGAGTTGATCAGGATCGTGGCGCAGTTCCCCGGCCTGCTGGAGATGCTGCCGGCAAGCGGGAGCCTGGATCTTTTCGATGCCGATGTCTGGCAGGCGCTGGTGGACGCCGATCCCGAAAGCGGCTGCTGGCAGCCCCCGTCCGCCCAGGCGCTGGCTGCGGCAAGGAGCATGCAGCAAATCCTGTTCGACTCCCCACTTGACCCGGAGCGGGTGTTCTACATCGCCGGCAGCGCGCCGGCCACCCCGCTCGACCTGACCATTGCAGAAGAAGGGAGCGAAAAAAGGCTGGTCTTCCACGCCACGGCGCGGGGGGATGGCCGGGTTCCGTGGGAAAGCGGCATACCGGCCGGCATCAGGACCTGGTACCTGGATGCCGCCCATGGCGACCTGCCCGCCGCCGAAGAGGGCTTTGACGCGATCAGCGACCTGCTGCGGCAAGGCGCCACCAACCGGCTGCCGACAACCCCACCCGAAATCCGCGGCACGGTGGAACGCTTCAATATGCCGGTCGAGCGGGAAGCGCTCTACCCGGATTTCGGAGACCTGGCGCGAACCGCGCTGGGTGGCGGCCGCAAGGCCCGCCGCCGGACACTGGAATTCAAGATCAAGGTCAGCGTCCGGCACGGCAGCCTGGCCTTCGCCAGCCATCCGATCCTGGTGGGGCACTATCAAGGCGATACGATCATCAGCGCCGAGGCCTACCTGGATCAGACCCTCGACGGCCGGCTTAGTGCCCGGCACCGTCTCAGGATCTACCCCGGTGACGATGACACGGCCGAGATTTTTCTCAATCCCGATTGGGAACGTCTGCAGAAGAGTGACGGCAAGCCGGCCGGAGCCATCGTGATCGGACTAGGACAAGTAGGCAAGCTCTCTCCCGGCCGGCTGCTGCGGGCCGTCTCCCGCGGAGTGCGTTCCTACTCGCTGTCGCGGGCCGAATGTCCGCTGGTAAAAAGCGGCAAGGCCGGCCACGCCGGCATCAGCGCCCTGTTGATCGGCACCGGAGCCGGCGGCGTCTCGCTACAGTACGCGGTCACCGCCATTCTGCGCGGTGTGGTCGACGCCAACCGCTACATCGAAGAATCAGGACGCAGCGACTGTGCCCGTATCGAAGAGGTTGAATTCGTGGAACTCTACGAGGACCGGGCCATCCATGCGGTCCGGACCCTGGCAAACTTGCGCGGCGTCCCGGAAATAGCCCGCTCCTTTGCAATTGATCCCGAGCCGTTGGTGCTCCCGCTTGAGGGTGGCATGCGCCGGGCCAGCTTCTCCGAGGACGAGCCCTGGTGGCAAAGGCTCCAGATCAAGGAGGATAAGGAAGCCCGGCTCTCCTTCGACCTGCTGACCGACCGGGCGCGGGCCGAGGTGCACCTGTTGCAGTCCCAGCGCAATCTGGCCGACCGCTTCATCGCGGAGATGTCGGAGAGCACCGCCAGCAACGAAGGTGTTTCCATTACGCTATTCGAAATGCTGATCCCGAACGAGCTCAAGGAATACGCCCCTGACCGGCGCGATGTGGTCCTGGTGCTGAATGACGCCGCGGCCCGCTATCCATGGGAAATGATGCAGGAACGGCGCAGGGGCGACATCTCCGTCCATGCCGAAAAACCGCTGGCCGTACAGGCCGGCATGCTGCGGCAGCTGCTGGTGGAAAACTTCCGCGAGCAGGTCGTGATGGC
>MGZK01000184.1 GCA_001802125.1 Geobacteraceae bacterium GWC2_55_20 | reverse complement strand
ATTTTAACAACTTTTCTAAGCATCCGCGTATCTCCCTTTTTTGTAGTTTATTCTGTTTCCCTAGAAAAAATAATGCCATACATAATCCAACCGCCCACGCATCATCAGCCTGCGGCCGGAGTAGCCCATGATCTCGCGCACCTTTTCGCGCTGTTCCGCTGCGTAACAGTGGATGCGGCAATGCTTGCAGCTGGGCTTCTCCGCCTCCAGAGGACATTTGATCCTCTTGCTGACGGCGTACGCCATGAAAGCAGCACATTCGCGGCAGAGGTTACGTTGCCCCAAGCTTCCGGGCAGGGTAAAGGGCGAACGCTCCAAAGAGCCGTGCCTCCCGGCGCAGTAGATCTCGACAAATTTGCCGATCAGCCGGACATCTTTTTTCTGGTGCTTTGTAAGCGTATCCATGGTTGTGATCATGCCCCGTTTTTACCGCAGCATACATGACACAGGTCAATTTTTCCTGTTTTCCTGCACAACCGCTGCCGGAGATTTTTGTTACGCAGCAATTGGCAGAAATCACTGTAATAATTAAAGCTCATGTGATATATATCAAAAACTTTATGTAGTCATCGCGTTACCGATGTACGTACAGAGGTCATGCCCATGTCCGCGGTAAAAGTACCAGCTGCAGTTATCCAGCTCTGCCTTGTTCTGTTACTGTTGAGCAGCGTCTCCGCAGCCGCCTCCACGCACTATACCTTCGCGGTAATCCCGTTTTACACCCCGGAAAAGATTTGGACTTTATATTCTCCCTTCATCGATTATCTCAATAAAACCACCGGCGATACGTGGGAACTGAAGCTTTACCAGAACCACGAGGCTCTGATCAACGACATCTGCAGCGGCAAACTTTCGCTGGCCCTGCTGGGACCGGTTCCTCTTGGCAGGGTAAATGCGAAATGCGGTGTCAAGCCGCTGCTTGTCGCTCTCGGCAATGATGGAAAGCCCAGCTATCACTCGGTGATTCTGACAAACGACCCCACAGTCAAATCGTTGAGCAGCCTGAAAAACAAGGAGTTCGGATTTCTGAAGGGTTCAACCGCCGCACATATCCTGCCGGCCAAGATGCTGGGTGATGCCGGAGTGGGTATGCCGGATGTCCGTCCGGTGTATCTGGAGAGCCAGGACCGGATCATTACCGCGCTAATGTCGGGAGACGTCAAGGCGGCCGGAGTAAAAGAGAACCTTGCCGCCAGATTCAGCAAGAAAGGCCTCAGCGTAGTGGCAACCTCACCGCCGCTCCCCAACTTTGCCCTCAGCGCCTCTTCCTCGCTGCCCGCTTCTGTCCGACAACACCTGGTTTCGGCGCTTGTGCGTATTAAGCCGCTTAATAACAGCAAAGACGCCAAAACTGTAAAAAACTGGGATGATGAGATCAAACACGGATTCATGCGCCCCGATAAGGAATATCTCCCCTCAGTGATGAAGATCTTGACAATATTCAGGGAAATACAGCATGAAAATTGACCGGAAGAGCCTCGGTTTTCAGGTTGTTGTCCCAAGTTTTTTCATTGTGGTGGGCGTATTTGTCTTTCTGCTGGTTGTAATCGACAGGATTACCAATATTGTCCAGGACGATTATTCCCGCTTCATTGCCACCGCCGCCGGAAACGAGGCTTCGGAAATCCTGGCCTCGAAATCCTCGGAGCTTACTTCATCCGCACTGATGGATAACGAGGTCGTATCCGAAGCGATGCGCAAAAGCACCCGCGAGGCACTGACACTCTCCTGGTCACGCATGGGACATCAAGGCATCATTGCCGTTTCAGACGGATCCATTCTCAACAGCACTCTTCCAGCGCCCCTGACCAGGGCCATAGCAGACCATTGTGTCCCAGGTTATTTCACGATCAGATACTCCGATACCCGTTACGACTGTCACACGGAAATATTCCCGCTCTGGGGCTGGAAGGTAATCACGGTTGTCACGCCGGCACAGGGTCTGATGACACGTAGCAAAATCGGATTGCTGACCCCCTTCATGGCAATCGGCTGCCTGCTGATGAGCGTTGGTATTTACTGGATTCTGAAAAGGAATCTCAATCGGCCGGTGGCCAGGATGGTTTCCGCTATCGGCAGGGGTGAACAGGTCGAAGCAACCGGCGTGACCGAACTGGACTTCATCGGCAACGAGGTAAACTCAGCCTTCCGCCATCTGCACGAGAAAACCGCAGCCCTGGAACTCGAACTTAACGAGCGGATCAGGGCCGAGCAGGAGGTCCGTGCCAGGGATGAGCACATCCGCCTGCTTTTAAGCTCAACCGCGGAGGGCATTTTCGGCCTGGACACGTCCGGCCGCTGCACCTTCTGCAACCCGTCCGTCCTCGCCATGCTGGGATTTGATTCTGAAGAGCAGCTCCTGGGAACGGAAATTCATCGACTGATTCACCATACTCTCGGCGACGGCACACCCTGCCCCGAGCAGGAATGCAAGATCCATTCGGCCCATCGGGAAGGAAAGTTGATCTACGAGGCGGAGGATGTTTTCTGGCGTTCGGACGGCGTCAGCTTCCCGGTGGAGTTTTGGGCCCACCCGATCGTCAAGGATGGCTCGATCGCCGGGACAGTTGTCACATTCATCGACATCAGCCAGCGCAAGCAGTTGGAGCAGCAGTTGCTGCATGCCCAGAAAATCGAGTCCGTTGGCCGGTTGGCTGGTGGCGTGGCTCACGATTTCAACAACCTGCTGACGCCGATCATCGGATATGCCGAACTCCTGAAGATGAATGTGCAGGGAAACGATCCGGCCAGCACCAGGGTGGATTACATACTTAAGGCTGCCGACAAGGCCAGGGTTCTGGTGCAGCAGCTGTTGAGTTTCAGCCGCAAGCAGATCCTCGAAATGAAGGTTATCGACCTCAACCAGGTGATCCGGGCATTTTCGGAAATGCTCAGGAGCACCATCCGCGAGAACATCGATATCAGGCTCGAGCTTTGCCGGGAGAGTCACGGTATCCGCGCCGATGCACACCAGATCGAACAGGTGATCATGAATCTGGCGGTCAATGCCCAGGATGCGATCAATGGTAACGGAGTGATTACAATCGAAACGGCTCAAGTGCTGCTGGATGACGAGTACTGCCGCCAACATGGGGAAACAATTGCCGGTCCTCATCTGATGCTGGCAGTGACCGACAATGGCTGCGGCATGGACAGTGATACGCTCGGCAAGATTTTCGAGCCGTTCTTTACCACGAAAGCGGTCGGGCAGGGAACCGGGCTGGGCCTTGCCACCGTGTACGGACTGGTCAAGCAGCATGGCGGAAACATCTGGGTCTACAGTGAGCCGGGCCGTGGCACGACCTTCAAGTGCTACTTCCCGGTAGTGGATGAGATGCCGGACATTGACATGCTGGGAATCAGCAAGCAGGAGGCATTCAGCGGCGAGAAGCGCACCATCCTGCTGGTAGAAGACAACCAGATGGCAAGGGAACTTGCCCACGAACTGCTGAAAGAGCTGGGATTCGAGGTTATCGTGGCCGCAACGCCCGCGATGGCGCTACAGTTGGTGGAAGGAATTTCGATTGAAATGCTGATCACCGATGTGGTCATGCCGGGAATGACCGGATCGGAGCTTAACGATTGTCTGCAGAAAAAATACCCGGGGCTCAAAACTCTGTACATGTCCGGTTATACCAACAACGTAATCGTGCACCACGGCATATTGATCGAAGGGATCAACTTTATCCAGAAACCGTTTGCCATCCACGACTTTGCCAAGAAAGTCAAATCGATACTGAATCAATAGACCACCCGCAACAGCGCCCCTAAACTAGCTCCACCCTCCTTTTTCTTTGCAAGCAATCCCGCTTTGGGCTACATTAAAAGAGCATCAATTACGTTTCGCGAGGTACACATGATCGCCAAAGCCGTTTCATTTGTCGCCAAATCAGGAACCGGCAAGACCACTCTGCTGGAAAAAGTGATCGCCGAACTCAAACTGCGCGGTTACCGGATCGGGGTCATCAAGCATGACGCCCACCGCTTCGACATCGACCATCCCGGCAAGGACAGCCACCGCCTGACGGCCGCCGGGGCCGATACAATGCTGATCTCTTCGCCGGAAAAGCTGGCCGTGGTAAAAAAACATGCCGAATCGCCGCCGATCGAGGAGCTGATAGCCACCTATTTCGGTGACGTGGACCTGATCCTGACCGAAGGGTTCAAGAAGAGCGGTCTGCCCAAGATCGAGGTTCACCGCCGGGAACGGAGCGCCACGCTGCTCTGTCGGGGCGAGGAGAACGATCCTTCACTGCTGGCGGTTGCCAGCGATGAGCCGCTGCAGCTGGACGTGCCGGTGCTGGACCTGAACAATCCGGCCCAGGTGGCCGATTTCGTGGAGAAGGCCATCATTCATGCAACTGTCTGATTCCCTGGGAAGAAACATAAATTACCTGCGGCTTTCGGTGACCGATCGCTGCAACATGCGCTGTTTCTACTGCATGCCCAAGGAAGGCATCGTCAAAAAGAAGCATGAGGCGGTACTTTCCTATGAGGAGCTGCAACTGATCGCCGAGGCTGCGGTCGGATTAGGGATCGAGAAGATCCGTATCACCGGAGGCGAACCGCTGGTAAGGGCCGGGATCGTCGGCTTCCTGGAAAGACTGGCCCGGATTCCCGGCCTGCGGCACCTGGCCCTGACCACCAACGGTCTGCTGCTGGCCGACATGGCCGCCGACCTGTACCGGGCCGGGGTGCAGCGCCTGAATGTCAGCCTCGATTCCCTTGATCCCAAAATTTTCAGCGACATAACCCGCGGAGGTGATCTGAAGCGCGTTCTGGACGGGCTGGATGCCGCCGAGCGGGCAGGTTTTCCGCCCCCCAAGGTCAATGTGGTGATCATGCGCGGTGTCAACGATGCCGAGATTCTGGATTTTGCCGAAATGACCCTGGCAAAGAGAAATTCAATCCGCTTCATCGAGTATATGCCCGCTATCAAGGAAGAGGGCTGGCAGCGTTACTGTATTTCCGGCAATGAAATCCTGCAGCGTATCGCCGATCGCTACACACTGGAACAGGTTGACAAGGGCAAATACGCCGGACCGTCACGCGACTTCCGCATCCCCGGCGCGAAGGGCAGCATCGGCATCATCACCGCGGTATCCGGCCACTTCTGCAACGAATGCAACCGCATCCGTGTCACATCCACCGGACAGGCCAAGGGGTGTCTTTTCTCTGACCAGAAAACCGACCTGGTCCCCTTCCTGCGTCCGCCGGACCTGGAACAGCTGCAGAAAACCCTGAGAGAGATCGTCATGACCAAGCCGGAGCGTCACGGCATCTCCTGCGACGGATACGCGCACCAAAATTTTGCAATGTCACAGGTGGGAGGATAACTTAAAATGGCAACCGTGGAAGCTGTCTGCATCAGCGAGAATAAAGGGGAACGCAAGAAACCGGTCGAGTCGGTGGAATTGCGCGAGAATCACGGCATCGTCGGAGACGGCCACGCCGGAGATTGGCACCGGCAGGTCAGCCTGCTGGCCGCCGAAAGCATCGACAAGATGCGCAAACTGGGGCTGGATGTGAATGCGGGCGACTTCGCCGAAAACATCACCACCAAGGGCATTGATCTGGTGTCGCTGCCGATCGGCACACGCCTGCAGGTTGGCCCGGCGCTGCTGGAGGTGACCCAGATCGGCAAGGAGTGCCACACCCGCTGCGCTATCTACTACCAGGCCGGCGATTGCGTGATGCCCAAGGAGGGCATTTTTGCCAGGGTTATCAACGGAGGGGTGGTGCGGCCCGCCGACCGGATCGCGGTGGTACCGGCCTGAAACAAATCGACCCGAGACACTTACAACCATTAGCCGGCCCTTGATGATCTCTGATCCGGGGCCGGTTTGACAAACGCTTAAATCCCCGCCCGGGGGCAGGATAAAGCCATCAAAGACCTTTCCCGACTAATTCCCTACCTGGCCGCGCTCCCCGGCCGTTTCGCCGCCGGAGCGGCCTTCCTGCTGTTGACCAACGCCTTCGCGCTGCTGATTCCCTGGTTTATGAAGCTGGCGGTCGAAGCCCTGCAGCATCCGTCAAGCGCCAGGCTGACTCCGGCGGCCTGCGCGCTGATAATTGCGCTGCTGGCCGTACTGCACTGTGTAACCCGCATCTTTTCCCGTACCCTGATACTGAACGCCGCCCGCATAATCGAATTCCGCATCCGGGAAGACCTCTTCCGGCGCTTGATGCAGCTCGACCTGGGCTATTTCTCTTCCAGTCGCAGCGGAGACATCCTGTCCCGCTTTTCCAACGATCTGACCAACGTGCGCATGCTGGCCGGTTTCGGAGCGATGAGCGCGATCAACACCGTGATCATCTACAGCGCCACGGTGACGATGATGCTGCGCATCCACCCCTGGCTGACTCTCTGGGCGATACTGCCGTTTCCACTGATGGTGCTGAGCGTCAAGAAGGTCAGCCACCACTTGTTCCGCCGTTCGCTGCAGTCCCAGGAAGAGCTGGCACGGCTTTCGAGTCAGGCCGAGGAGACGGTCTCGGCGGTCCGGCTGATCAAATCCTACTGCCGCGAGGAACACTTTCAGGGGGAGTTCGGCAAAACCGCCGATCGATACCTGAAGCATAACCTGAGGCTGGCGCGTCTGCGTGGCCTGGTGATCCCGATCATGGCGGCTGCCACCGGAGCGGGAACCCTGATTGTCCTGTTCATGGGGGGCAGGCTTGTCATCGGCGGGGCGATAACTTTGGGAGACTATGTTGCCTTCAGCGGCTATCTGGCCATGCTGGTCTGGCCGACCGCGGTGATGGGATGGCTGATGACGCTGGCCCAGCGGGGAGCGGCATCCATGTCCCGCCTGAGCGGCATACTGGAAGCCGAAGCGGCCGTGGCCGACTGTCCCGATGCGGAGCCGGTTGAACCCCTGCGCTCGGGAATCGAGTTCCGGAATCTCTCTTTCAGCTATGGCGACAGACAGATACTCAAGGGAGTTTCGTTGCAGATCCGGGCCGGGGAGACCGTGGGTATCACCGGAGAAGTGGGCAGCGGCAAGACGACCCTGCTGCGGCTGGTGCCGAGGCTGCTGCCGGTTGCCGACGGAATGCTGTTCGTCGATGGAAAGGATATCAACTCGTTGTCGGTTGCCGGCCTGCGGCAGCTGATCGGCTTCGTGCCGCAGGAGGCCTT
Source organism: Geobacteraceae bacterium GWC2_55_20 (assembly GCA_001802125.1). Taxonomy (GTDB): domain Bacteria; phylum Desulfobacterota; class Desulfuromonadia; order Geobacterales; family Pseudopelobacteraceae; genus JACRCG01. Next base: position 6,056 of record MGZK01000184.1, on the reverse strand, counting down.
CCTGTTTTCCCGCACGATCGCGGAAAACATCTCTTACGGCATGAAGGGGGGGCATGACCGGGAGCTTCTGGAGAAGATCGCCGGCCAGGCCGGTTTTCTGGAGGATGTGGCAAGTTTCCCGAATCGCTTTGAAACACAGGTCGGTGAAAAGGGTGTGACACTTTCAGGGGGACAGCGCCAGCGGCTGGCCATCGCCAGGGCGGTTGCCGGCAATCCGCCGCTGCTGCTCTTGGATGACCCGCTTTCGGCGGTGGATGCCGGCCGCGAAGAGGAGATCCTCAACGAGCTGGGGCGCTTTTACAGCGGCCGGACGGTACTGATCGTTTCACAGCGGGTATCGGCTTTCCGCGACTGCAATCGCGTGATCGTGCTCAAGGAAGGGGAGATCGCGGAGCAGGGCACGCCGGCCCAGCTGTTGTCGCGGGACGGTATCTACGCCAGGATGTGCCGCATGCGGCAGTTGCGGGAAGAGTTGGGGGATGACGTTGAACAGTTGAACAGTTGAACAGTTGAGCAGTTGAACAGTTGCTGAAATGTCGAGGGCCCGCCCTGAGCGGCAGTCGAAGGGTCAGAATGGGTAACCCAGCCCCACGAAGATGGCCGGCCCGTCCTTTCCGATGCCCATATCGACCCGGCCCACGATGTTGGGCCGTACGATCGCCCGGAAACCGATGCCGGGGTTGAACTCGAAATTGGAACCGTTGGCCTTGTCCAGTGACTCCATCACCGCGCCCAGATCAACAAAGGGCGCGACTTCCCAGTCGGCGGTCACGTTGAACACCTCCCAGCGGAAGAGGCGGATGCGCTGTTCCAGGTTGCAGAGGAAGAAGCTGTTGTCGATGAAGCGGTTGCGTCCGTAGCCGCGCAGCGTGGTCTCCCCCCCCAGGATACTCTGTTCCAGAAAAGGCACGTTCTCCCCCAGGGTCTGGTTGTACATCAGCCGGAAGACACTGATGTAGCGGGCATTGTCGAACGGAATGAAACCCTTGGTCTCCACCTCGTAGTGCCTGTAATCCGCCGCACCACCCAGCGCCTGCATGGTCGGTTCAAAGGTGAAGCGGGCGTAACCGCCGAAGGTCGGGGTGTCGCGATCATTCAGCGTGCTGTATGAAAACGATATGCGCGGCGCATGCGTGGTAAAACCGTTTCTGCCCGGCACATTCGATTCCGGAAACACGTCCTTGATGTAAGGGACCTTCTTGACCGCCCCCGGCTTTATCCCCACATCGCGAAAACGGTCCCCGATCGTGATCTGGTAAAATTTGCCGATCTGGTATCCAGCCGAAATACTGTACCCGGATTCATCGTTGGCATAATTTGTTTCCATCTGCTGCGGGCTCTTGGCATTGAAGCCGAAAAAGCGTGAGGAGCCGTCGGACAGTTTGAAAACATAGGCGTTCAACTCCAGCTTTTTATCCATTTGCGTGATATCCCTGACGCGGAGTTCATAGGCGTGGTTGACCTTGCCGGATTGGGACAGGTTGAACTCGATGTTGCGATTGGGAACAGGATAAAAGGCCCCGTACAGTGACGCGGTAATGCCGAAGTTGCTGTTGTGGTTGACCTGGGGCGCCAGCAGGGTAGCGATTTCATCGCGTTTGTTGTGAATCAGAAACGCGGTCAGTGCCCCGGCGGTGATCCCCTCGTTGGGGCTTGAAGCGATCACCGGCAACGGCACCGTCACTACCTTGACGGCATCGTCACAGGCTTCGTTGGTCAACGGGAAAGGGAGCTTTTCACGCGGAATGAAGCTGGTACAGCCGGAAAACAGCCAGATGCTCGTGAAAAGCAGAATACGGCGGATATAAGCCGGGAAATTGGACTCTGAAATGGTTCGCATGGCTGATTCTAGTATCATCACCGGCAGTAAGTGTCAATATCGCATTACCTGCCGGTAACCGCCGCTTACCCGCCAGACCCACTGCGTTGCCTGACGCATGACACCAGCGCATCCAGCAGCGTACTGAAGATGATCGGCTTGATCAAAACCCGGTCGGCCAGCTCGCAACGATGTTGATCGTCATCGTAGCCGGTGGTTATTATGATCGGAAGAGTGTCTCCCCTCCCGCGTATGCGCCGGATCATCTCGATGCCGCTCATTGCCGGCATTTCAAGGTCAGTGATGACCACATCCGGATGGTTTAGTTTGAAGAGGTCCAAGCCCTCCAGTCCGTTGGTGGCCAGATGGACGGCAGCGAATTTCGTTGACAGAAACCGGCCGATTGACTCGCGGGGAAGTTTTTCATCTTCCACCAACAGAACCGTCAGATTTTTCAAGAGGCCGTTGGAAGGCATCAATCACACCTCCATCATGAATTCGGATCCGGATTCGGTATTGTGAGCGGTTATGCTGCCATGCATGGTTATTTCGACCGTTTGCCGGACGATGAACAGCCCCAGACCGACACCTCGCCCCTGGAACTTGCTGGTAACATACGGATCGAAGATCCTTTCGAAAATGTCGTCCGGAATCGGGACTCCGTTATTGGCGATTCGAATCAGGTTCCTGCCCTGGCCCGACAACCCGACCGAGATTTCTATCAGTCCGCCGGGAACGCCCTTCTGCATGATCGCGTCACGGGCGTTATTGATGATGTTGATCAGGCATTGAGAGAAGTCTCCCGGAGAACAGTTGATCGGGACTTCGGATGTGCCGGTCATGCGAATCCGGATGCCCTGTTCATCCAGGGCGCTGCTGACCAGGTCGAGCGTGTCACGAATGGTCTTGATCGGCATGATGGCGCCGGTCTGAAGGTTGACCGGCTGGTTAAACTTTCGGAAGCGGTCGATGGTGCGGGACAGTTCAACCAGTTGTTTCATGATCGAATCGGAGTAGTGATCGGCCTGTTCCGGAAGCAGCTCGCCGTTTCTCAGAAGTAAAGCCATCTCCTGCACCTGAAGCCCGATGTCGTTCAATGGCTGCCGCCACTGGTGCGAAATATTCATCAACATCTCCCCCAACATCGCGAAGCGGGCCTGCTGAATCAGAATCGCGTCCTTTTCACGGCTCCGCTCGACCTCTTCCGCCACCCGCCGCTCAAGGCCGATATTGAACTGCCGCAATTCGGCCTCCGCCTGGATTCTCTGTTTGAGGGCATTTTGGAGATTGGCCTGTTCATCCATCAGGTTGCTGCGCATCCGCTCCAGTTCGCGGGAGGCATAGTTGAGAGCTTCCCCCAACTGCTCCGTTTCCTGAGAAAATCTGTCAACCGGAAACTGCTCCCCGCGTCCGGTCGGTAGGTTGTGCGCAAATTCGGCCAGCTTGCTGACAGCCCGGGCCGGGCGGCGTATTATCAGGGATATTAAAAAAATTGACACCAACAGACAGGCCAGCGAAAAAGCGATGCTGTTCTTTATGGCCTGATTCTGCATTTCACCCAGTCCTTCCAGGCCGTAACGGATCCGGACCCATCCCAGCAGGCTGCCGGCATGGATTTGCTTCAGTACGGTCAGGTCCGTTCCTTCCCGGACAGCCGCACTCTCCTCTCCGGCCGTAACAGTGAACTTCTCCGGCATGGGGCTGGAAACAGCCTTTTCTTCTCCGTCGGGCACTGAAACGTCACTCAATGGAGTTCCGTCCTGGTCCATGACCTGAATACGCTTGATATGGGGAAGGGTTACCGATCTCTGCACATAGTTGTCCAGTGCGGCATAGTCGGCGATCAACAGATAGTGCGCGCAGCCGTCAGCTATGTTGCTGGTCATTGAAATGGCGCTGTGCCGCATTGAATCAAGGAAGATCGTGCTGCGGGCCTTGATGTCCATCGCGGCGGTAATCACTATGCCGAGAAAAGTCACCAGCGAAATCGTCAGCATCAGCCGGATATGGAAAGGTCGCGGAAAGCGTGCCATTTGTTAAGCTCCTGACAGTTTAACGAGCTGCTCCGAACTTTTCGAGATTCTTGTAGTCCCTGGCATAGTCGGCCGGTACGACTTCTCCGATTCGAACCCGATTTAACAATTCCATGCCATCCTTTTCTTTTGACAATTTCAGCAGCGTGGCTGTCATTTTCTCTCGCAAGGCCTTGGGAACCCTGGGGTGGGCGGAAACCGGATGCGGCGCCACTTTCGGGGTCGTCATGATTACCCTGAGCTGGGCCACGGTTTCCGGACTCTCCCTCTCAATGTCCACATCCAGGGTCGCTCCTGCTGCCACTTTGCCCAGCAGGACATTTCTGTAGACATTGGTCGTGCTACCGGAAAAGAGCGGGACAAGGTTCAGGTCTGTGTTGTATTGGGAAAGGCTGTAACGTGTCATGACGGAGCAGAGATTGCGCTCTCCGACAAATGCGACCTCGGTGGCTTTCAGATCGGCCACGCTCTTTACCGGTGAGTCCTTGCGTACGAACAGTACTCCGGCCAGTTCCCGGTTGCCCCTGACAAGCGGGATGTATTTCTGGCAGCTCCTGGCGATGACCATCTGGGGAGGCGTTGAAAAAACGAAATCACCGGCGCCCCGCTTGAGGCCGTCCTCAAATCCGGACATGCTGTCATAGAGTTTGAGCCTGATCGTGATGCCGAGTTCGCGCTCCAGCCTTTTTACCAGCGGAATCCAGAGCGCATGCATGCTGGCCGGCGGCTGTTGGGGCAGTACGGCAAAAACGTATGTTTTTTTGCCGCCGGCCTCCGCGATTACTGGAAAAAATGTCAATGCCGACAACGCAAGAACTGCGAGTGCGACTACGATGTTTCTGCCGGTTGAGAGCATGGCGATTTCCATATCAGTTCCCGTTTCTTCTGAATGATCAGGAGATTATACTTCAGGATTTGCCAACCACAAGCCAGCGGGACTGATTTGTAATGGCACTGGCACGGCAAGTGCTAAACAAGCTGTATCAGCCTCAACCAAGGGAGGAACTTTTATGGGCAGAACAATACTTATCTGCGATGACGAACCGATCATCAGGACCAACCTGAAAGCCATGCTGTCAGAGCTGGGATTCGATGACATCCTGGAATGCAGCGACGGCAAAAGAGCCGTGGAGACCGCTTTGGCAAGCTTTCCGGACATGGCGATCCTTGATGTTTCCATGCCGGAAATGGACGGCATCACCGCCGCCGGCGAGATCAGGAAAAAGCTGAAAATCCCGATCATGCTGCTGACCAACGCCTGCGACGCCAAGACTGCCAAACGTGCAGCCGAGAACGGAATTGCCGCTTTTTTAACCAAACCGCTCCGAAAGCAGGATCTTTTGCCCGCCATCGAAATTGCGCTGCGCCACTCGGAAGAGGTCGAGGAACTGAAAGAACGGATAGATGATCTGCGTGAGACGATCGATAACCGCAAGGTGATAGAAAAAGCCAAGGGTATGCTGATGGAGAAGAACCGGCTGAATGAGGGGGATGCCTACCGCGCCATGCAGAAGATGGCGATGGACAAGCGCAAGAGCCTGCGCCAGGTGGCTGACGGAATACTTAAAGAAGAGTCGCATCACGCCTGAAATTGAATGCCTGGTGGTCGCACTGCGGCAAGGCTCGCCGGGAATACTCACCCCGGCTTCACCGCCAACCACCAGGCCGCCGCAACCAGCGCCCCGCCGGCAAGAGCCAGCAACCCATTCAGCGCCCGGCCGGGGCGCCCATGTTTACCAACCAGATATTCAGTTGCCAGTCCCAGAAAAGTACCGCTGCCGAAACCGAACAGATGTGCCCCCAGATCGGTATTCTTCCCTTCCGTTCCCAGGATCGCCAGCAGAGCCAACCCGGCCGCAACCGGTATGAACCAGCGCCGCCGCAGATTCTGACGGTAACGCAGCGTGCTGATGGCCGCCAGAAGACCGACCGCGCCGAAAACCGCTGTTGAAGCGCCCACCGAACGATGGGCCGGTGACTGCACCCACGCATTGAGCAGGTTGCCGAGAGCGCCCGATGCCAGCAACAGGCTCCAGGCCAACCCGGAGCCGAGCTCACGGCACAACAGGATGATCAAGATGCCGCCAATGGTCAGGTTGCTGAGCAGGTGTGTCAGGTCGGCATGCAGCGTCAGCGCCGTGATCAGACGCCACCACTCCCCGTTCAGGATCTTTTCGGCATGCGTTCAGGATCTTTTCGGCATG
>MGZK01000183.1 GCA_001802125.1 Geobacteraceae bacterium GWC2_55_20 | reverse complement strand
AACACGACCCCTACGATCATCACCGACCCATTGAATAACATAACCACCAACACCCTGGACAAGCTGGGGCGGATCAAACAGATCAGCGACCCCCTGAACAACCTGACCAACCTCAATTACGACAAGGTCGGCAGGATCACCACCAGAACCGACGCCAACGGCAACCTGACAGCATACAGCTACGACGCACTCGGCAGAATCAAAAGCCAGACCGACGCCGAAGGTGGAATAACCAGCTTCACCTATGACAAGAGGGGCAACCTCACCAGCCTCACCGACCCTGAGAACAACACCACAACATTCGAATATGACAAGGCCGGCAGAAAGACAAAAGAAACCAGGCCGGAAGGGCAGGCCACCAGCTACGCCTACTACCCCAACGGCCTGCTGAAAACGGTCACCGACGCCAAAAGCCAGACGACAACCTATACCTACGACAAGGCCAACCGGCTGACGGAAACCAAGTTTGCCGACAATACGAAACACACCTTCCAGTATGACAAGAACGGCAACCTGACCAGCTATGCAACGCCGGATGTAACTGCCACCATCAGTTACGATACCGCCAACCGGAAAACCAGCGAAACCGTGACTATTGGCGCGATCACCAAAATCTACTCTTACAGCTACGACACAAAAGGGAACAAACAAACCTTCACCAGCCCCGAAGGAATCACCTACAGCTACACCTATAACAAGAATGACCAGCCCAAAACCATTACTACGCCAGCAGGACAGATAGCTCTGGATTACACCTGGGTGCGGAACAGTAAGGTTACTCTCCCCAACGGGGTTGTCACGGACTACAGCTTCAATGTCAACAGCTGGCTGACGGGTATAGCGGCACAGAAGACGCCGAATACGGTCTTCACGGCGAACTACCAGTTCGACAAAGTTGGCAACATTACCCAGAAGACCAATGATGTTACGTCCAATTACGGCTACGACAAGACCTACCAACTCACAAACTCAACAAACTCCCAGAACTCCGAAACTTTTACTTACGACAAGGTAGGAAACCGGAAGACGAAGCAAGGCACACAGGCACCGTGGACGTACAACAAGAACAATGAACTCATCAACGCCGAAATCGCGATATATGGCTACGACAGCAATGGGAATACAACGACCAAAATTGAAGGTAGCAGCACAACCAGCTTCAGCTATAACTCAACCGATCGACTGACGAGTGTGCAGCTGCCGGACGGTAGAGCCGCCACGTACACGTATGACCCGTTTGGGCGGAGGATAAAGAAACAGATTGGTTTAGAGGCAACGATCTTAGTTTACGCTGATGAAGGCTTGATCGGGGAGTATACAACCCAAGGCACAGCTACCAAAACCTATGGTTGGCGTCCCAATGGTATCTGGGGCACGAATCCGGTATTCCAACAGGAAAACGGGCAATATTACTTCTACCACAATGACCACCTGGGTACGCCGCAGAAGCTGACGGATGCAGCAGGGGATATCGTTTGGGAAGCTACTTACGAGGCGTTTGGGAAGGCGAATGTTGATCCTGATTCGACGATAGTCAATAATCTGAGGTTTCCGGGCCAGTACTTCGATGAGGAATCTAACCTTCATTACAACTGGAATCGTTACTATGATCCGAGAACTGGGAGGTACACTCAGAATGATACGATTGGGTTTTATGGCGGTGAGGTAAATTTATACCGATATGCGGACAATCAAGTATTAACAAACCTTGATCCCTGGGGGCTGGTCACAATAACATTGTTACCTCCATCTTCTGGTAATAATGTGGTGACATCAGGAAAACAATCACCAAGATTTGGAAAACCAATTAGTACGTTAAGTTTTCCCAAATATAAATGTAGAGAGTATGAATCAACTTGCTTAAAAAACTGCCTGCTTGATTTCTTAATTAATAAGGGAATTGACAAGCTTACATTTGGATTTAATCCAACTGAATTAGACGTAAATAGAAAACAGAACGGACTTGAGTGGTCAGAATCAGGTATAGCAGGCGCTGGCATAAAAACAGCTGAAACACTAACTAGTAATGATTTAGATAGGCTTGAAAAAGAATACGCAAAATATGATGAACTGTCGAATAGACCAAGAAGTGATAATAGAGCATCTACAACACAAAAATATATCTCAAAAAAGAATAGTATAATGAAAAAGTTGAAATTACTCAGGGCCATGCCAATCATATATATTGTATATGATACGGCAAAATCTGGATACGACTTTAATAAATGCTTTGATGATTGCGAGAAAAAATAAATGTGCAAAACGATAAGCTTTATAACTGGCATATTATTTGTTGTTTCAACAACAATATATTTGATGTCTATCAATGGTTATGACACGAATCCTTATTTTACCATTATTATAGTAATGGTTATTGTGTCATCGTTAATATTTAGTACCTTGAATTGGAAAATAAATATTGATGGTTGCTATAAAGGTAAGTTGCGTCTTATAAAGACAAGAAAAGTTTTGTTAGTTGTATTACTATTATTGCAACTTATAGATTTCACGGCCTATAAAGGTAATACTGATGCTGTTATGTTAGGAATTATCATGTTGTTTTCAATGCTAAGTTTTAATGCCTATTTTTATGGGAAAAAATATCGTCTTTTTGTATTGATAGAATTTAAGTGACCCCGGTGCCCCATATAACCACCATACTTGCATCTCTCATCCTCTTTCTCTTCACGCTCGGAGCGGCCCAGGCCAACCAGCTGCACCCTGTCTCCGGCGCCTACTTCACCTCCGAGGTTGACTTAAAGGTATCCGCGCGCGGTGTGCCGATGGTATGGGAGCGGACCTATCGCAGCAACCGCACCCTGCTGAAGATCGAAAACCCTGACAGCAAAAGCTACGAATACGCCGCCCCCCTCGACGGCCCGCTGGGCTTTGGCTGGCACACCCCCTTCACCATGCGGATATGGAAGAACGCCGCCATGGTCAGCGACCCCGCCTACAACTGCGACGCCCTGGTGGACTCGGATGGCCGGATCATCTACTTCCCCAAAGACGCCGCCGGGAATATTCACTGCCGTTGGTCTTATCCAAAAAGTCTCAAAATATTACATTACCAGCGCCCTGAACATTTCCAAGGTTAATGCTGACACCAGCAGCCGGATCGTGCTCTCCACCTAAAGCTGTGACAGAAGAGAATCTGTTTTGTTAGTAATCTGTGATCTTTTTGATGTGAGTTCCTTGAGAAGTGTTTCAAGGATATCGTCGAGGCTGACCTTCTCACGGCATGCGGTCCAGCCTGAAGCTGCGATGTTACCAGAAAAACCACGTTTAGTTTTTGTATAAACTATCAACTTTATCAATAACTTAGTTCTGCCAGACATGGCAATGTGATACTTGTTGAATTTTACCATCACGTCTGCTTTTGCCCACGCCTCTTCGCTAAAACCCTTGGGATTTAAGTCAGCTTCAAGAATATACGAGTACCTTTTTCCCAAGGATTCTCCACATTTTGCGATAGCACTCAAAAGTACACCTTCCTCTTGAGCTAGCATGGAAGCAACGTCGCTCCCGGCAGAACTTAATTGATCCAATATACCGTTAATCATGGCTGTAATCTCCTTGTGAGTAGATTCTTCGTTCATTTTACATCCACTGCTTTGCACACAAAAGTTATTTATCCTCTTCCAGTACAAACCCGTGATCGTCCTACAGCGACTCCAGCATACTAGAAAAAAATTTGGCGCAGGCACAGGAAAATAACCCTGGCGCTTGACATTATATTTAAAAGGCAAACTGTTCGAAAAATATAAAAAGTGTGGTTACTTTTTTTGAAATATAAAATTGGGAACCACAACGGGAACCACGGAAAAGAAAAAGGACCTAGGCTAATCGCCTAAGTCCTTGATTTTGTTGGAGCGGGAAACGGGATTCGAACCCGCGACCTTCAGCTTGGGAAGCTGACACTCTACCACTGAGTTATTCCCGCATTTGATATAGACAAAACAAGTCTGAACTCTTTTCGGAGTATCAGACTCGTTATTGTTTGGCTCCTGGCTGCGAAGGAATGGATCACTTCAAAACGTGCCTATCACTAGCATAAGCTGTCCGCTGTTGTCAAGGCAGTATAGTGCCGTCCGAACCGGGGTCGCGGTAGGCCGGGTGTTATAATGAGGAAATAACCGAAGAGCTGGCAACAACATGATGATGAGATGACACGTTTTTGATGTGTAAAAATGCCGGATGTTCATGATACAATTGGTCAACAAAGTGAAGCAAAGCTGGATTTATTACAGGAAGGAGAATTCATCATGGAACTCAATAACATACATGGCCTGTTGAAACCTTCCGAGTGCGCGCTGGTTGTAATAGATTATCAACCGGCTATGTTCTCAGGAGTTCATTCCCATGATCGCACCACTATTGTCCAGAATATCCAGATCCTATCCAAGGCAGCCAAGCTGTTCAAGGTTCCGACGATTCTGTCTACGGTGGCTTCGGATAGTTTCAGCGGCGCGATGATTTCAGAAATCACCGATATCTTCCCCGGTCAGATTCCTATCGACCGGACGTCAATCAATTCCTGGCTTGATCCGTATTTCAAGGCTGCTGTCAAGAAAACAGGCCGGAATAAAATCGTGTTGGCCGGGTTGTGGACGGAAGCCTGCGTGCTGTTTCCGACAATCGATTTGCTCCAGGCCGGTTACGAGGTCTACGTCCCGACAGACGCCTGCGGAGATATCACTAAAGAGGCCCATGAACGCGCGGTTCAGCGACTCGTCCAGGCTGGCGCGGTTCCCGTCACATCCCTGCAGTTCCTGTTCGAATTACAGCAGGATTGGGCTCGCAGCGAAACCTATGAGGGGTGTATGGAAATCATGAAGGCACATTCCCCCTATGGCATCGAAATCCGCTTCGTCAAGGATTTCCTCGGCGGACATGATGAAGGCGCCAACCTGCGCCGGGCAGCCTAGTAACCAGGGTATGGGAGAGACATCCGGGTAAAATTTATTTACCCGGTTCAGATGGTAAGCGAATGACCGGCACTGGATCCCAGGCCGGTCATTCTCGTTTGAGGAGGACACATCATGAATGCTTTGAGTTCATCATCACCTGCGGCCGAGATGATCATCTTTAATGGCCGTATCGCTGCCATGGAAATTGAACCCTCGTTTGTGCCGGCTGTTGCAATCGCCGGAGGGCGCTTCATAGCTGTGGGGAGCGAAGCAGAGGTCATGGAGTATAAAGACGATAAAACGCAAGTAATCAATGTCAATGGGCGGACCGTCATCCCTGGTCTGAACGATTCACACATCCACGTGATCCGGGGCGGCCTGAATTTCAACATGGAACTGCGCTGGGACGGTGTGCCGTCACTGGCGCTGGCGCTGGAGATGCTCAGGGAACAGGCCCGTCGCACGCCGCCACCCCAGTGGGTGCGGGTCATCGGTGGCTGGACGGAGTTCCAGTTCGCGGAGCGTCGCATGCCTACGCTGGAGGAGATCAATGCCGTAGCGCCGGACACTCCGGTTTTTGTCATGCACCTCTACGACCGGGCATTTTTAAACAGGGCAGCGCTTCACTCGATTGGGTATACCAAAGATACACCTGATCCTCCGGGCGGGGAAATTCAGCGCGACAAGGCCGGCAATCCGAACGGTTTGCTGATCGCGAAGCCGAATGCCCTGATCCTCTACGCCAGTCTGGCCATGGGGCCCAAACTGGGGTTTGATGACCAGATCAACTCGACCCGCTACTTCATGCGCGAGTTGAACCGCTTGGGCATTACCAGCTGCATCGACGCTGGTGGCGGTTTTCAAAATTACCCGGACGACTACCGCGTGGTGGAGCAACTTGCCGCAAAGGATGAGCTGACGGTGCGTATCGCCTACAACCTCTTCACCCAGCGCCCCAAGCAGGAATATGACGACTTTGCCGGATGGGCAAACATGGCCTCGCCCGGCAGCGGAAGCGACACCTACAAGCTTAACGGAGCCGGTGAAATGCTGGTGTTTTCGGCGGCCGACTTCGAGGATTTTCTGGAGCCGCGCCCCGAGCTTCAGCCGGTTCTGGAAGCAGAACTGAAAAAGGTAGTGGAACTTCTGGTGGAAAAACGCTGGCCGTTCCGGTTGCACGCCACCTACGACGAATCCATATCACGTTTTATGGACGTATTCGAGGGGATCAACCGCGAGATACCCTTCAATGGTCTGCGGTGGTTCTTTGACCATGCCGAGACAATTTCGGAAAAAAATTTGGAACGGGTTCGACAATTGGGAGGGGGCATCGCTGTTCAGGACAGGATGGCCTTCCAGGGAGAGTACTTTGTGGAACGCTATGGCCGGGAGGCTGCCAGGAGTTCCCCTCCCATCTCGAAAATGCTGAGGATGGGCGTTCCGGTCGGAGCAGGGACGGATGCCACCAGGGTGTCGAGCTACAATCCGTGGGTATCGCTCTACTGGCTGGTAAGCGGCAGAACCGTAGGCGGTCTGTCGCTCTACGATGCGAGCAACCGGCTCGACCGAATCACGGCCCTGCGTCTCTACAGCGAGGGTAGCTCATGGTTTTCCGGTGATGAAGATAAGAAGGGGCGGATTGCAGTTGGCCAACTGGCCGATCTGGCCGTGCTGTCGGCTGATTATTTTACCGTGCCGGAAGAAGAAATTAAGAGTATTGAGGCGGTGCTGACAGTCATGGGTGGGCGTGTCGTGTACGGCGCCGGTGAATTCGGGGCGTTGGCCCCGCCGCTGCCGCCGGTCTCTCCCGATTGGTCGCCGACCGGCATCTATGGCGGCGCTTTCAGAAAGGCCTCCGCCGGGCGAGTTGGTGGAGTTTCTTCAGCAACCTCACGCTCGTGCAGCAACCCGCTTCATCAGCATACCCATCCGGTCTTCGGTGAGAGCGGCCAGTGGGGAATCGGTTGTACCTGCTTTGCTTTCTGAAATCGTAGAGAAGACCCGCTGAACGGCTGGAGCTGGAGCGCTGGCGCGCCAAGCGCATGAACAGCCGGGTCAGCAAACTATTGACCGGGATTTCGATCACATCCCGCCAGCTCCGCCTTCACAAAGGAGTAGACCATTATGAACAGCCCAAACGGCTTGGATGTTGACCTGAACAAATCGGTCGCACTCATCATTACTCACACCATCAGAGCAGGCGAAGAAAAACGCTACGAAGTCTGGCTCACGGATATTCTGGGAGCTGTCAGCAACTCTCCGGGCTATCTTGGCAGGGAAATTTTCCGGCCGGCTCAAGGGATGAGGACCTACACCAGCATTTTGCGTTTCGATTGCAGCGACAATCTTAACGCCTGGGTTGAATCTGACGTTCGCAGGGCATATGTCAACCAGGTGACCGACCTTCTGGAAAAAGGTGATCGGCACGAGATCAGGACAGGCATTGATTTCTGGTTTACTCCGGAAGGTTTGAGGCCGCCCAAGCCCTGGAAACAATTTATCCTGACGCTCTCGGCGGTCTATCCGTTAAGCCTTGTCCTATCCAGACTTATACGCGCCTTGTTTCCTTTGGCGCCGGCACTGGCTAATCCGCTCATCAGCGGGTTGCTGGTTGCCGCCTCCCTGACCGCACTGTTAACCTTCGTGATTATGCCACGCTATACGCGACTGATGAAATGGTGGCTTTATGATGAAACAGGGTGAAGCGCTACCGGCCACACGAGAGACCACACAGACAAAAAAAGGAGCTACGAACATGATCGCAGCTCCTTGTGGTATTCGATGGAGAGTTTCAGCAAAATAATTTTTCTTATAATTTTGATTCCAGATGATTCCTCTCACCATCCGCGAACATAATATATTTATCAGGATTTAACTGCTATCAGACTACCTCACAGCCATTGATTTGTTTTCACGTTCGATGACGATCTCGACGCGTCGGTTGTTGGCGCGCCCCTCGGTAGAAGCGTTGTTGGCGATCGGGCTGCCTTCACCCTGCCCACGTGACTGGATCTGGTTGGCCGGGAGGCCTCTCTGTACCAGGTAATCACGGACAGCATCGGCCCGACGTTGCGAGAGACCCTGGTTGTATGCATCGGTACCCTGGGAATCGGTGTGCCCCTCGACGATGAGGGTGCGCGCACGGATCGCCAGCAACGCCTTGGCCACCTGGTCAAGTTTTACCTGTGCCTGCGGCAACAAGGCTGAATCTGCAGATCGAAAAAGGATGCTTCCGGAAAGCGTGAGGACCAGTCCGCGCTCCTCTTCCTTGAGCGAGGCGAGCGATGCAAGCGAGGCAAGTGCATCGGCCGTCCGCTTCTCTGAGTCTTTCAAATCCTGTTTCCCTTGCAGGATATCTGCATCCGCCTTATCTTGTGCTGTCTTGAGTGCGGCCTGCTTGTCAAGTTCAGCTTTTGTCTCGGCTGCCTGTCTCTCGGCATCGTTCAAATCCTGCTTGCCTTGCGCGATAGCAGTCGCATTGTCTTGGGCTGTCTTGAGTGCGGCCTGCTTGTCAAGTTCAGCTTTTGTTTCGGCTGCCCGTCTCTCGGCATCGTTCAAATCCTTCTCGCCTTGCGCAATAGCAGCTTGTTGCATCTGGAAATCTGCATCCGTTTTTTCCTTGGCTGCCTTAATCTCAGCTTGCTTCGAGATTTCAGCCTGTGCATCGGCGGTCCGTTTTTCGGATTCGCTCAAGTCCTTCTTTCCCTGCTTTACTATTTCAGCTTGTTGCGTCTGGAAATCGGAGTTAGCACTGTCTTTGCTCGCCCTGGCGGCGGCAATGGAGCCAACTGCTCCCGCCTGTTCGGACTTGCGCTGTGCGACGTAAGCGAGATCTTTAGTTTTGTACGAGTCCGAATCCTTCTGGAAGGACTGTTCCGCCAGGTTGAGCGCTTCATGTGCCTTATGTAATTCTGCCGGTGCGAGCTTCTGCGCCGGTCCCTCGCTCGCAGTACGGTAGGCAGAACGGGCGTTGACCAGTTCTGTTGGCGCCACGGTTGCGCAGCCTGCGAAGGACGCAGCGAAAGCGACCAGGATAAACAATTGCAATGTTTTCATGTAAAGCCCCCTTTTGGGTTATCGGTTGTCTTTCCGGAGTTGGCGTGCACGTTCTACGGCTTCCATGGCCTCTGACTTCTCAGCATCCTGGTGCGAGAGCGAAACAGCCAGCTCTGCGTCGGCTTCTGCACGCATCAGCATCGAATCGGCCTGCTCCTTCTCACCTTTTGCGGACAGTTTCTTGGCAGATTCCAGTTCCTCCTTGGCTAGCAGCAAATGCAGCGAGGCTTGTGGTACTTTGGCTGCCCCCGCCTCCTCAGCAGCGCTGATACCGGACGTCGAGCCCTCTGTGCGCAGCGGCGCATTTGCGCATCCTGCAATTATTCCGGTGGATGCAACGGCCACAGCGATCAGAATAATTCCGATTTTGGATAGGTGCTTCATTTAGTCCTCCTCTTTTTTGATAAAATCCTGAATCAGAATAAAGCAACTAGAGTGCCAGAGAATATCTGCGAATATGAAGGCGCAACAGTCTGATTGTACTGGTAAAAAGGGAAGAAAAAGAAATGGATGAAGTGGGGGCCGTCAGTTTAATCCGTCATGCATGGCATATCTGTCATATACGGCGACCTGCAGAGAGGCATTCAAAAAGAGTGGTATCCGGCAACGAATGCCCCTTTTTCAAGGCCAGCCCCGCTTGTTTTTCAGGTCATTCAGCTTTCCTGGGTAATGGAACTCCACATTCCGCAATGGAGAATGTGACCTGGCTGAGCGTCAGTAATGGTATGTTCGATGATGCGATTACTCCTACGCTCATCTCAAAATAACCAGGTTTCCCGGGAGTGTTCTCCTTCCACCATTTCTGTATCTCTGCGGCCACGTTTGCCCCGAGATTCTTTTCATAAGCAACCGGAGGCAGAAGAAGAAGAACCGGCAGGGCAATTTCAACTCTGGCGGATTCCGGAGCCGAACAGCTGTCATATTCCAGCTCGTAATGGTATTCGATGGAGAGTTTTACAGATGGCGGGGTCTCTGCTGTTTCAAGGAGTACGGCAAAAAACTGGGACAGAGTTCCTTTCAGGTCAGTTATCTGCCGACCGATGTCAATAAGCGCAGGCTGCCGTATCGACGGCGTGCATGGAGCGGCAAACGTCTGTGTAGGCGTATGATACACAAACTCCTGCTTCACTGGAGGGTCATAGCTCAAATTTTCATTTCTGCGCACAGAGATTCCTGTCCAGACCATCGGTGCCTGAAAAACATCCAGATTTTCCAACCCGAAACGAATAGTGGAACCATCGCTCCATGATAACGCCGCATTGTAAGTGTAGAGACACTCGTCATCGCCAACAGGCTCACCAATAAGTTTGTAATACTGCCCGTCGGATGTCAGCACGCATAGGGAGGGCCAGTTGACCGTGGGGCGCATTGCTTTTTCAACCAGGTTCAAGGTGATGCAATCTAGTCTGACCGATCCGGACTCACCCGAGAACTTTCTTTCAAGCCGGTAAATGAAATCAGTCGTCGCGTGATCGACCGCACAGGTGCCGACGTTTGCCTCCCGCCGGTGTCCGGCCCAACTCATGGCAACCCTCTCGGCGATCCCGGCAAAGGCATTAATGGCGGGTTCAACCGCCTGGTAATCAGGATCGTCAGGGTTCAGCGATTTAGCCATGTTCGACCTGATGGCCGGGTACACCTGGACGAACTGGGCCAGATTGTCAAATAGCGAAGAATGAGGGGCTGCCAACCGCTTCGGGATCAATGTCCCGGCTTGATCAAAGCGAATTGCAACGTATATGGCGTCCTGGTCCACACTTTGGGACTCGAAGGTGAATTCGAAATTCCATTGCCTGGCCTGGGGAAGATCAAGGGGGGAAAGGGTAGCCGGGTTGCCTGACTGAGCCATCAGAACTGGCAAAGCAGGGAAAAAGCGGAGAGGCACGGGGATATCCTTCCGGCCCATGGCAGATGGAAGCCCGCCCATGCACGGTACAGGTCTTCCGTGCACGTATGCAAGAACGGCGGAAGTTTCGAAGAGAGTATCGGTGCCGTAACCGGCGGAAAGACCCACCAACAAGAGTTGTGCAAGCCCCTCCCTGACCCGCGCCAGTTCTTGCGAATCGGCTGGCACCTGAAAAAGGTAATCGATACCGTCAACGATGGTTTCGGCCAGCATAACCTTGGCCAGGAGCACCCGTTCAACAGCGTCCAGGGGGGCATCCGGAAGGGCTATCCCGCGCTTTGTTTCCAGATTTGCTGCACCCGCCGGCAGAAATTGCAACAGAAAATCATCCACCGCTTGCAGAAACTGCCGTGCCCAGACTTCGATATCAATGAACGAAAAGCTTTGGGCCTCCGAGAGTGTAAGCCCTTTCCCGCTCTCGTAGATTTGGATCTGAGTCTCAGTAGTGGAAATCAGCTTGGTTGAAAGTGGCCTTAATGCAAAATAGTTCACTAGCCTGTGCTCCTTCATCATTTCGCCACAACGGGGCGGGCGGTGAGCAGGATTCGCCGTTCGTCCGACTTGGTTGGCTATCTTATCTAAAAGGTTTCCCCGGCATTCCGATAACAATGCCATCTGTTTTGAAAACTTCTACAAAACAAGCTCCATCGTCGGCAGAATGGTGCACTTCGATTCCGAACTCTCTGAGTTTTGCGACGAACGGAAGGTGTTGAGCGGTTGCGAATGGAATGACAGCGATCTTCGACAAAATGCCACAGTCAATCAGTTTGAGTTCCTGAATGTTAGACAATATGGACTCTGCATTGGAAGCGTGATCAATGAACGAAGGTTGGAAAATGAGTATAACATTTGCTTTGTCGCCACTTTGAACTATTTGTCGGATTGTGTCGAAGAGATCTAGATCCTCCGTCCCGTCGCCGAAATCGGCAATCCACATACCCGACGCCCCGCGGCCAAAGTATGGAGTCTTGGCCGGATGAACCACTACGATCTTGTGATCAGGAGGGACAACCACGGTATCTGGTTTCTTACTGAATATTCTGTCGAGTATTTTCATATTTCTCTCTTGGCCAACGGGGCGGGGGATAACATGGCAGCAGGACGGGGTCGGACCAAACTAACCCATTGAATCCGCAGGCAAAACATCCCAAAAGTAGCTATTATTCAGGCTTAAACGCCCATTTTCAGGGTCAAAAATGGTGCTATAAGGTTCGATTCTTCTACCCATTCCCATAATCCCAAGCCTGGGCGTATCCCATAGGTGTCTTCAGTATACATTTCTATGAAGAATGAAGTCCTGACACTATGTGGTTTTCTCCTGCCGGTACCTTCTGTACTCATCACTTTTTGAATTTTAACCACCGCTCAATTTCAAAAATTATCAAGGATACAAAAACTGCTGCTATTGCAACATATTTAAAATTTGTGGATGTATCTGCATGCAATACCATTCTATATGTTGCAAAAACGAATACGAGAACTACTATGCATTTGGCGACTGCTAAAAATGACTTCATGTCAGTTTCTTTCCTTTTGTTGACCAACGGGGCTTCGGCGCAGCGGTGTAGTGGAGCGACAGCGGAT
>MGZK01000182.1 GCA_001802125.1 Geobacteraceae bacterium GWC2_55_20 | reverse complement strand
ATGGCATCGTAGCCCATGCTGTTGAATGCCTTGATCAGCGGGTTGAATCGCAACTCCGGTTCCAGTGCCGTGCCGTCGGAGGCAAAACCGTTCGGTGCGGTCCTGAAGTGGTACATCATCTGGTCACCCTGGATGTTGTCGCCGGCGCTGAGCAGCAGGGTGCGATCGGGGTTGTGCAGCCGCTCCTGCCTGATAAGGGTCGCCAGCTGGGTGTAGCCGATGTTGGTTCCCTTGGCCAGGTTGCCGTGGGAGTCGTTGTGGTGCAGGACTGTCAGCGGGACGATGCTGCCGCCGGCGCCAGTGCCGTCCCGGACGATCCGGCCGTCAAGCAGTCCGTCACCGCCTGGTCCCTCGTATGCGCTGTCCGTCGTACCATAATTGGCGGCGACATGGGCATTAACGGCATTGAGCATGTCACCCCAGTAGGTGATGTTTGTCATGTATTTGAAAGGGGTGAAACCGTCCTGGCCGGCCGGGGCCAGGAACTCGTTGGTGCCGACCCGGTAGGTTCTCTTCAGATCCAGCCCTTCCCAGGCATGAGTGGTTTTATTGTAGACCGTGACATCGAAACCACCCCAGGCATAGGGCTGCGGGCCGGGGTTGGTATCCGTGTAGGAGTAAAACGAGTAGCGAATACCGGCCGGCTGGATTGCACCCTTGAACAGGGTGGCGGACTGGTGCAGCAACTCCAGGATCTGGGCCCCGGTCATCTGGCCGACGACGGTGGAGTTGCCGAAGGGCAGAACCTGGTACATGTTGCCATAGGTGAGTAGCGCCGGTGCGTGCAGGGCGGTCGTGCATCCGGTCGTAACCCAGATGCCACTACTGTAGCACCAGTCGGTACGGAGATTGCCAGCGTTGTTGAAGAACATGTCAACGTCGTTAGCAGGTTCGGCATCACTGTTCAGGTAGTTGTATATGGCATCATCGATGAAGGTGCCCATCATGTTGTCGCCGTTGTAATCCCTGGCCAGGTCAACGGACGAATAACCGATGGGCTGGTTGATCAGGGCCAGATAATCCGGGTCGGTGACATAGCTTGTGACGAGCGCGTCAATGACGGGATCCTTGGCGCCGGCAGTGAAGCCGGTGGTTCTCGACCAGGCAATGCCAACCGAGCCATCGGTCCCGACGGTCACATCGGCGCGACCCACCGTGCGCCCATTGTAATAGGCCTGCACAACTGTTGTACTTCCCACCACGGTTGCAGCGGTCAGGTTCGTGTGGCTGTGTCCCCCCACAATCAGGTCGGCAGGCTTGCCGGCGCTGTTCAGCATGTAGGCCAGAGTCTGGTCACCGTAGACCGGGATGCCGTAACCGTACCCGCCATCCATGTAACCGAGGTGGCTCAGTACCACGATCACGTCCGCCTGGCTCTTCATGGTGTCGTAATAGTGGAGGATGGAATCGGCAGGGTCTTTGAAACAGAGACCGGCTGTGGCGCTTTGGATAACGATAGCGGGCGTTTCGAGAGTGGTGACACCGATGAAAGCTACTTTGACGGTATTGGGAGCGATGCCGGCAGTGAGGACCTGATATGGGGCGGCGGCAAAATCTGGTTTAGTCCAGCCTGCCGTGGCGCAGTTGCCCGTGTCATTTTTTACGATATTGGCGGTAACGTAGGGATAGGCGGCCTGTGTCGTTCGGGCCGACAGGGTGGTCTGACCCCAGTCGAATTCGTGGTTGCCGAAGGTGGCCACGTTGTAGCCCATGGAATTATATGTGGCTATGACAGGCTCACCATTTTGCAGGTTTGAAAGAAGGCTGCCCTGCATTTGATCCCCCGCATCGACCAGGAGTACATTGGAGGCGCCCGCGGAAGTGCGGATATCGTTGACCACCTGGGCAACACGTGCGCTGCCGGGGTTACTGGCGACCGGTTCCATCTGACCGTGGAAGTCGTTGGTGTGCAGGATGCTGAATGTGACCGGGACAGCCGGTGCGGGAAACGCAACTGAAGAAAAGAGAATGGTCAGAATGATTAAGGTGGTAATGATGGTGAAACTGCGCCGTATCTGTTTCGTTATCATAGGGCAACCCCTCCAATCATCTGCATATTAGCGGGACTTGCGGATATCTTGCATATGGACGTAATGTTAAAATGTTACCACTAGAAATATTTTACACAACCGGCTCAAAATTTAATTCAACCTGCCTGTCCGGGGTGGGGCGTCAGGTTGATGGTTGTCCGAGCATGATCAGCGTACTTTCTTCCGTCAGTATAGCCAGGCAACAAAAAAAGACCGGGGTTCCCCGGCCTTTTTAAAATTCAACCATCTCCAATCAGATTATTACTGTTTTATGTACTTGTTGCCTTCTGTCTTGATGAAGCTGATCAGCTTCTGAGCCGCTGCTGACGGGTTGCCTTTGGTTATCATCAGGATCGGGCTGTTAGCTTCAGGAGATGGTTTGATTCCTTTGACAGAATCGTCAACCATACCGAGCGGATCGATGCCGATTGCTTCAGGGTTTGCAGCAACAGTTTCTTTGATTCCTTTATAATCCGTGGTCTCCAGGTTATCAGCAACGATCTTCTCGCCATCCAGAATCACCTTGGTGAAGAGGGCATTCTGGCCCGGAGAGTTTTTGCCCCACACTACAAGTACCGGGGCGTCTTTGCCCCCAACGACTTTCCAGTTGGTGATCTTGCCGGTGAAGAGCCCTTTCAGCTGCTCTTTAGTCAAGTTGGCAACCGGATTGGAAGGGTGTACCATTACTACGGTCTTGTTGGTACCGATCTCTATCGTTTGCAGCGCACTCTTGTCAACTTTTACGCCGTCTTTCTCGGCTCCGGCAATCATGCCATCCAGGGCGACTGCTGTTACCGCTATTTCAATCTGACCATTCCATAATTGTTTGAGGCCATCCTTGGGGGTGCTCTGCAGGATGATCAGGTTGTTACCGCTGGTCTTCTCAAAGGCGGTCTTGACCGGAGTGAATACTGTGGCGATGGATGCGCCGCCGCCGCCAAGCTTGATCTCGTCAGCGGTTGCCAGGGAAACGGAAATCGCCAGGGTTGCTGCAGTCAGTACGGAAACTCGTTTGAACATTTAAAGCCCTCCTTGGAATAGTTGCTGCTATTTAATATATTTGAAGCCTTCAGCCTTGATGAAGTCGATCAGTTTCTGAACCTTTGCTGAAGGGGCTCCTACAGTCAACAGGATGATCGGTTTGGATTTCATCACTGGGGCAACAACACTTTTTACGCTCGAATCAACCAGGGATGCGACCAAAAAACCGATCGACTCGGGATTGCTGGCCACGTTCTGGCGCAGATCAGCGGCGGTGGAGGCCTCCAGTCCTTCAACTGAAATCTTCTTGCCGTCCATGTAGGTCTTGCTGAAGAGTTCGTTTGTACCAGGACTCAGATTGCTGATGATGCACAGGATCGGCGCGTCCTTGCCGCCAACATCCTTCCAGTTGCTGATCTTGCCGGTGAAAATTCCGTTTAGTTGCTCCCTGGAAATCGTTGTAACCGGATTGACCGGGTTGACGATAACCGCATAGGAGGTGGCGTCGGCAAGTTGGACGACTTTAAGGTTGTCGCGGTTTTTAAGCTGGATCTTTTCTTTTTCAATGACTCCGAACAGCTCTTCCGGTGAATGTGCCGCGGTGGCTACTTCAACATCGCCTGCATCCAGTTTCAACAGTGCCGTCTTGGAACCGGCGGCTACGGCGTTGATGGTGTGGCCGCTGGTTTTCTCAAAGGCGGGTTTGACCGGGTTGATGACCGTGGTGATGGATGTGGAACCGCCGGAAATCCTGATCTCGTCGGCTGTTGCGATGGAAGCAGAAATGGCCAATATTGCTGCTGCAACTGTTGTGATGCGGGTGAACATTTTATTCCTCCCTTTGTGGGCATATTTGATTTTACAGTCTGAACCAGCCGACCATCTGCTGAAGGTCGGAAGCAAGTCTGGCAAAATTCTCTGATGTGCCTTTGATTTCCCCCACCGAGACGGTCAGCTGGTGAGTGACGTCATTTATGCTGACCATGGTGCGGTTGACATCTTCTGCGGTGGCAGATTGTTCCTCGGTAGCGGTGGCAATCGTCTGAACCATGCCGAAGACCTGTTCGACATGTTCCACTATATCCCCCATGGATTTGAGCGTGCCGTCTATGTGCTGTATGATTCCTTCAATTGCCTGCCGCTCTTTATTCATAATTAATACCGATGCATCTACTTCATCGTGCATAGCCTTGACAGTGCGACTGATTTCGCTGGACGATTCGATGGTGCGATGGGCCAGTTGTCGTACGCTATCGGCCACTACTGCAAATCCGCGGCCCATTTCACCGGCACGGGCAGCTTCGATAGAGGCGTTCAGTGCCAGAAGGTTAGTCTGGTCGGCGATATCCTTGATCATCTCAACAATCTCATTGATCGCTTCAGACTTTGTTCCGAGCGCTTCGGTCTTTTCTGCTGATTGGCGTACGATATCTGCAAAGGCAAACAGCTCTTTTGAAGTATCTACCAGTGCTTTTTGGCCTTCAAGCGCGATCAGTTTCATGCGTCCGGCCGAATCGGAGGTGTTGATGGCGTTTCCTGAGACATCCTGAATAGTCTGTACCATCTCGGTCATGGCGGTCACGGTCGTCTCAATTCCGTTGGTCTGGGTCAAGGAGTTTCGTTCCAGTTCGCTGGCGGTAGAGGCAAGCTCCTGGGAACTGTTGGCCACGGTGGTCGTCGTGTCCGTGATACGCCCCACCATGTCGCGCAGATTCCGGACCATCTTGGCCATTGCATCCTGTACCTGACCAAATTCATCGTTGCTCTTCTGTATGTCGCGAATATGGAGGTTTCCCTCGGCAACGCTCTCGGCTACACCAACCAGCGTTGTGAGCGGGCGGATAACGGAGCGGAAGCTCCAAACTCCGAAAAAGGTGCCGATGACCGCAGCCACGGACCCGATCGCTATCAGCAGAAAGATGCTGCTCTTGACCATCTTGTTGACTGCTCCGATCGCTTTTTCCTGCTCACCCCTTGCTGAACTTACGCTCTCCTTGCCTTTTTCAGCCTGCCTGAGCACTACCGCCCGCAACTTGTCACCTGCCTTTACTGCCTGATCAGTGGCGGCCAGATGTTTTTTGAGCGTGTTCATGATTCCATCTGCGGCATACAGATCGTTATGAATACCTCCCAGGGTAGCAACCACACCCTTGAGAATTTTAAGTTCATCCCGTGCGCCAAGTTTGCCCAGCGCCTTTTCAACCGCGGCGGCGCGTCCGGTAATTCTGGTGAAAAGTCCGCGGATTTCCGGATCAAGCTTGTCGATTTCGGCGGTGGATTCCAGCGTGAACAGCCGGTTCGTCTGCCCTTCCACCATCAGTCCCAGTGCCACCAGCTCCGAGTTGTCCAGAAGGATGGAGTTGGCAGTATTAGATTGCCCGTAGCTGCTCCCCTGTTTCTGGGTTTCAATGCTCACCTTTTCACTTGCCAGGGTTGCTTCCTGGTCAAGTGTCAAATACAGGGCGTTCAGCTTTTCAGAGAGGTCTTTGCCGGTTTCCCCAGCTTTTATTTTTGATTCATCATCCTTGGCAGAGAGTGCCGTAGTTTGCAATTTAATGAACTCTGCCAGTTTGTCGGTAACCTGCTTGACGTCTTTTGAAATTGTTTCGTTTTCGTTATGATAGCCATTCTTGGCTACGCGACCCAGCACCGAGTTGACTTTCCCTTTGGCGATCAGAACCGCGGTGCTTTTCTGAGCATTCTGTACCGTGATGAAGATCAACTGCAGATCCTTGATCAGGTTGCGTAACTCTTCAACACTGCGGAGACGGGAGGAGTAGCCGCCTGTGTCTTTGAGCGCCACAGCAAAGGTATTGGCGCGACCGGTCTGGAGGATGCGGATCCTTTTGTCCAGATCTTTCAGGCGGGCGGACGACTCCTTCATTCGCTGCGCGATCCTGTTGTTGGCTTCAGCTGCTGCCATGTTGGTGGTAATACGAGCTGATGCGGAGTTGAAGAGCTCTTCAGCAATAAGAGACAGTTCTTCGCTTGTGCCCATCTTGTTGTTGCTCATCTCTTCCAGTGACTGTTGGGCACTCTTGACTGTGACCAACGATTTGTCGGCCTCTCCCTTGAAAAGATTGTACTCCTCCATTGTGCGGGCAGCATTGAGTTTTACAAGATCGGTAATGACTCCCTGCAGTTCCTTCTGGAACTCCACGGTCCGGATTTGATAGGGTGTACTTTTTTGGGTCAGATAGGAGAGTTTGTTCTTGATAAACGTTAAGCCAAAGACGCTTGTGATAACAATCGACCATACCGCTACCGCACCGATGACCATATTAAGAATTAGTTTTGTCTTTATTTTCATGCAGAGTCCCGTTAGATGTGTGCTAGAAATATTTTCAAAAAAGTCTGTAAAAGCGGCAGAAGTGGCCGGTTACTTCTTAACGTATTGATTCCCTTCCCCGGCAATAAAGCTGATCAGCTTCTGGACTCCTGTTTTTGGGGCTCCCTTTGTGATCAGCGTGATGTCGCGGGCGAGTTCCGGTGTGGATGGGATGTTTAGTGTCGGTCCCGCCAGTGACAGCGGGCCGATACCGATCGCCTCCGGATTGGTTTCGACCGAGTTTTTGATGTCTTCCGCAGTGGTTGCATCCAGAACTTCTTTTGTCGGTTCGGCGCCGTCCATCATGTTCTTGACGAACATGCTGTTGGTCCCTTGGGTGAGTTTGCCCCAGACAATCAGGATCGGGGCGTCATTTCCGCCAACATCCTTCCAGTTGCTGGTCTTGCCGGTGAAAATATTTATGAGCTGATCCTTGGAAAGATTCTTGACCGGATTGGACTTGTGTGTCAGCACTATTACCTTGTCCTTGCCGATTACTACGCTCTGATATGCTTTGGGATCGGCAACAGCTACCCCTTCTTTTTTCAGTAGCGTCATCCAGTCAGCGAACGTCAGGCCCGCCGCCGCAGCATCCAAAGCCCCTTTTTCCAGATCGATAAAGGCGTTTTTAGGTCCGGATGCAAATGTTACCAAGGTCAGACCGGTGGCTTTTTCAAAGGGTGCCTTGATCGGTTTGAGGATGTTCTCGGCCGGGGCGGCGCCGGCGCCGACGCGAATATCTTCGGCCAGGCATGTGAACGGGAACGTGATCAACATGAAAAAAACTGCCATACTCTTTGAAATACGCATTTTGATACCTCCGGATGATTTGGTGTGACACTATTCAAATATATGGATTGAGGTATAAATGGCTTGGATTTCAATCAGTTGTATAGTATCACGAAAACTAAATATTAAAAGTCAATTTATCGCGTGTATGTGTTAGATTTTTATAGTGAAAAACATTTATCCGGCATGGTGTGAATAAAGCGAAGCGGGAGGATTAGATGGAAGATCGCATAGACGAACTGGAACTTAAGTATATGCATCAGGAAAAGACCATTCAGGAGTTGAACGAGATTGTCTGCAGGCAGGATCTGGCCATAGAGCTTTTAAAACGAGAGATCGCTCTGTTGAAGGAACAGTCCCTGATGATGAATCCTTCCGCGTCACGGGACCCTGACCAGGAAGAGCCGCCGCCGCACTATTGAGCCCAGGTGGCGCTGTTACAGAATATGTTCAATGGCGTTGAAGTCGATCACCTGTTCGGCCTGACTGGTCACCAGTGAGATCTTTTCGGTGTCTTCCGCGCTTATTTTGGAAACATGGGCCGTCAGCGTGGTAAAAACTTCGGCGGTGGTCTGCTCAATGCGGATATAGGGAATGCCGCTGTCGTCGATGATTCGCTGGGTGATCGCGGATACCGGGGTATGCCCGGGAATGACTATCCCGGCAATTTGGCGATGGTAAGCCGGAATGTTGTAGAGCGATGAGAGCGTGACCAGCAGTTCATCACGCGAACTGGTGGTGATCAGCAGGGTCGAGTCTTGCAGGTGATCGATTACCTTCTGGGACGAGGCCGCGCCCAGATGTATGTTATGAATGATTCGTTGCCGTTTGCTCAGGTCTCCCTGCAGTGGATGATCCAGCAACTTGGAGAGGTTCTGCAGGGTGGGGTTGGCCAGCACCGGTGAGTAGTCGAAGGCGCCGCATACCTTGATTCCCTTGGGGCTGAAGTACTTTTCCAGATAGGCCAGGGAAGATTGCCGCTTTTCGGCGATCAGTTTGTTGATCAGCAACATGCGAACTGACACGCCTTCCTGATCGTAGAGCGCCAGGTTCAGACGGACCGAATCCACCACATTGCCGATTCCGCCCCCCGCCACCATCACTACCGGAGCATCCAGCATTTTTGCCATTTCGGCATTGTTCAGGCCGACCACTGATCCGACGCCACCATGTCCGGCCCCCTCTATCAGAAGAAGGTCGCACTGCGCTTCCAGCTCGCGGCACGCGGAAAGGATCTTTTCAGCGGCCCATTCCCGGTACAGTTCGCCATCCAGAAACCGGCGGGTGGCTCCCTTGCCCAGCACCAGCGGGGACATCAGGGCGATGCGATCCTCCTGGCCGAAGACCCGTGCCATAAGCACTGCGTCCTTGTCGGCAATCACGCCGTTAAATTCCTGGCACTTGGGCCCCAGCGGCTTCATGTAACAGACCCTGTCGTAGCGCTGGAGCGCCAGATGCATCAGTGAAAGATTGATGGTGGTTTTTCCGCAGTGTTGACCGGTTGCGGCGATAAAGAGCTTTTTACACATGAAGCTGTCCCCCGGATGGCAGGTGGCATTCTTGACTTCATTAAGTATAAACAGCTCTTCGGTCCGCGCCAAGCCCGTATACATTGTTGACAGTATACGTCGCTACGGTTGTGTCAAAAATTACTTTTCAACTGTTTTTTTCATGCCAAGCATCTGTTTGCCGACCCATCGGCAGGCAAACTGGTATGCGATCCTGCCGCTGGCGTCACCCTTGATGTATGACCACTGGATCGCCTGCTCCCTTGCATCATCGGTCCAGGGGAGTTCGGCCTGCTGTTTTGCGGAGAGTTTTTCAGCCCACTGCCTGGTGACTTTCAGATACTGTTCCAGGCTGAAGGGGTGGAAACCCACCCATAGGCCGAAACGTCCAGAAAGGGATATTTTCTCCTCGACCCCCTCGCCGTGATGAAGCTCGTTGTTTACCAGCATCGCGCCTCGATTGTCGCTCTCGTACTCGGGTAGCAGGTGGCGCCGGTTGGATGTGACATAGATCAGCACATTGTCGGGCAGGGCGTACACCGCTCCATCCAGCGCGCTTTTGAGCATTTTGTAGCTGGATTCGCCCGGTTCGAATGAAACATCATCGGAAAAAATTATGAAACGGTACGGAAGGCGTTTGATGGCGTCCATGATATCCGGCAGATGAACGAGGTCACTTTTTTCAACCTGTACTATCCTTAGCCCTTCCGATGCGTAGCGGTTCAAAATTGCCCTGATCAGGGATGATTTACCGGTGCCTCTCGTACCCCACAACAGAATATTGTTGGCGGGATAACCCGCCAGAAACTGGCGGGTGTTTTCCTCGACAGTCCGCTTCTGTTCTTCGATGCCAAGCAGGTCGTCGAGGCTGACATTTTCAATAGCCTCAACCGCTTCCAGATATCCGGCAAACGAATATTTGCGCCAGTTGGCAGCGTGACACGCCTCCCAGTCAATTGTATCCGCCGGTTTGGGAAGTAGCAGCTGCAGTGACGAAAGTACCTGCTTAAGTTGAAGTGTAAGTTCTGGGTCCATGTTTTTATCCTTTCAATATCATGGCATAAGTTTCCATGACTCCGCCAATTATTGCTTTGGTGTTGATTCGTTTCAAAACTCCAGGTTGAAGTTCTTCCGGTATGGGGGGTAAATACAAATAACCGCGAAATGCTATACCAAAAACAACACTATTTCAACGTAGTTAGTTCTCCAGTGCAATATATTTTGCAAGCGGCAGTCGTGACACGCCGATGAGAACAATCATCGAATTGGTTTGTCATCATCCGCGAGTTGCCCCAAGACAATGTGTTGGCGGGCATGGTTGTCATATACTACTGGTATTGCTGATAAATACATGTTAACAATAGTGTGGCTTATTGATGATCAACAGCCATAACTCCCGTCAAGCGAGGTCCTTGATTACATGGAAATTAAACATCTGATCTTTGTGTATGGCACGCTTCGCCGATCTCACGGGAATCATCAAATGTTGAAGGATGCCCGTTATTATGGTGTCGGTGCTACAAAAGACAACTATTCAATGTATATTGCGGGTGGCTACCCATACGTTATAAGCAGTGAGGCCCGCTATCCGATCGTGGGTGAACTGTATGGAGTAGATGACGAGACACTGGAAAAGCTGGATAAGATGGAGGGACACCCCCATTATTATACACGCCGGGAAGTTGTCGTGATCGTTGAAAATCAGGAGTATTCCGCCTGGATGTATGTCCGTGACCCGCACGGGACATTGATGCCGGCTGGTGACTATTGTGAAGCAATTTATCGCCGGTGATGCTCCTGATACGGAACCGTATTGACTATTGCCGATAATAGTGTCAAAACGAGCCTGGTAGCTGCATACAGGATTTGAAGATAAATAGAATTAAGGAGATTTCAACATGGTCAGAGCCAGTGCCCGCCACATATTGGTAAAAAACAAAGAGGCCTGTGAGGCGCTCAAGTCAAAGATTGAAGCCGGTGAGGATTTTGCCGTCTGTGCAAAAAACAACTCTCTCTGCCCTTCCGGCAGAGATGGCGGAAACCTGGGCGAATTCGGTCCCGGGCAGATGGTGAAAGAATTCGATCAGGCCGTGTTTACCGGCGAAATCGGCAAGGTCATTGGCCCGATCCAGACACAATTCGGATATCATCTGATAGAAATCACCAAGCGTAGCGAGTAGTACAGGGAATAGAAAACATGAAGCTATTGGATGGAAAAGTATGCGCGGAAAGCCTTGTTGCTGATATTTCGAGCAAGGTGGCTGGTTATGTCAACTCCGGTTTGAGAAAGCCGCACATGACCGTTATTCTTGTTGGTGAGCACGCTCCCAGCGAATCATATGTGAAATCAAAAATCAAATCGTGCAGCAGTGCCGGATTCGAGAGCGAACTGTTGCGTTTTCCGGAGACAGTTACCGAACAGGAACTTCTGTCCAGAATAGCCGTGATCAATGCGGATCCGGCAACGGACGGGGTAATTGTCCAGTTGCCGCTTCCGAAGCACATCAATCCGCAGCATGTGATCAACGCGATTTCTCCGGACAAGGATATCGACGGATTCCATCCCACTAACTTTGGCCGCATGACGTTGGGACAGAAAGCCTTCAGGCCGGCCACCGCCTATGGAATCTGCAAGTTGCTGCAGTTTTATGAAATTCCGGTCAAGGCCAAGCATTGTGTCGTCATCGGCAGATCAAATATCGTTGGTAAACCTATTTCTATCATGCTTTCCAACGATTTCGAGATCGGCAATGCCACCGTGACGCTGACCCATATAGAAACGCCGCGACAATTGCTGCTGGATGAAACCAGGCGGGCGGATATCATTGTCGTGGCGGTCGGCATCCCCGGCTTTGTGACCGAGGATATGGTCAAGGATGGCGTCGTGATGATCGATGTCGGTATCAACCGGCTGGAAAACGGCAAGATCGTGGGTGATGTGGATTTTGAAGCGGTCAGCAGGAAATGCTCCTGGATAACTCCGGTACCGGGAGGGGTCGGACGGATGACGGTTGCCGCCTTGATGATCAATACGCTGATGGCGTATCAGAATAACTTCAACCTGGCCTGATCTGCACTGTCAAGCTGGTTTTTAAAGCCACAAGGCGGCCAATCGGCCGCCTTGTTTCGTTCTGCATCCCAACTATTTTCCCCGGCGGGAACTGTTGAATACCGTCTTGGGGGCGTTGCCGGATGTTGCGCCCGCTCTTGCCTGTTGAGGCCTTCCTGCCGGTTTGCTTCCCGGATGCTCGGGCTTGAAGGGATTGATGGATGCGCCGGTTCCTCTCTTGGTATCGGTTCCTTTGCGGGGCGGACGCGGCTCACGGGGAGGGCGTGCGAACTCGATGTCTTTTTTCGGGGACGGCACAGTGTAATCGAACTCTTTCACTGTCCGTCGCTCAAGTGGCGCACCCAGTTTTTTCTCGATAGTGCGGACCATGACCTCATCCTCGCGGGATACCATGGTGAATGCGTCACCGCTCTTTGCGGCGCGTCCGGTACGTCCGATGCGGTGAACATACGCCTCGGGAGTATCGGGGATATCGTAGTTTATCACGTGAGAGATCTGGGATACGTCGATACCGCGGGCGGCGATGTCGGTTGCCACCAGAATCTGGTAAGTTCCATCGCGGAAACCATCCAATGCGGCCTGGCGGCGGTTCTGTGACAGGTTTCCCTGCAGTGAGGCTGCCTTGTAGCCGGTCTTCTCCAGTTGTTCGCCCAAGCGTTTGGCACGATGCTTGGTTCGCGTGAAGATCAGAACCGATTCCGTGTCCGTGTGCTGAAGCAGCTCCAGGAGCAGCGCCGTTTTCAGGTGCTGTTCCACCGGATAGATCGCATGCGAAACCGTGACCGGCGGCGCGGTGTTGCCGACCTTTACAGTGATTGGATCGGTAAGTACTTCGCTGGCCAGCTTGTTTATGTCGGGTGGCATGGTTGCCGAGAAAAGCAGGGTCTGACGTTTTGCCGGAACATGCTTCAGAATCCGGCGGATGTCCGGCAGAAATCCCATGTCGAACATCTGGTCAGCCTCGTCCAGCACCAGCACTTCAAGATGCGACAGGTCGATGGTGCCTTGAGAGATGTGGTCAAGAAGCCGCCCCGGACAGGCCACGACAACATCTACCCCGTTTTTGAGCTTCTGTATCTGCGGATTGACATTGACGCCACCGTAAACGGTTACGCTCTTGAGGCCTGTCTGGCGTCCGAGTGCTCCGAAGGATTCGTGAATCTGCTCGGCAAGTTCCCGTGTAGGCGCGACTACCAGAGCTCTGACCCGGCCTTTGGGGCCATCGCTCAGGCGCTGCAGAATGGGCAGGGCAAAAGCGGCGGTCTTGCCGGTGCCGGTCTGGGCCAGTCCCATGACATCACGACCCTGAAGTATCGTTGGGATGGCATCCCTCTGAATCGGGGTCGGCGTGACATAGCCGGCCTGCTTGATACCGGCAGCGATTGCCGGGTGAAAATTGAATGTTTGAAACTCCATGTAACTCCTTCTTTCTGTGTTGTACCATGAAAAAAAGCCCCGAAATTTTCGGGGCTTGCGATAATGTGCT
Organism: Geobacteraceae bacterium GWC2_55_20; assembly: GCA_001802125.1. Lineage (GTDB taxonomy): Bacteria > Desulfobacterota > Desulfuromonadia > Geobacterales > Pseudopelobacteraceae > JACRCG01. The sequence goes on along the minus strand of MGZK01000182.1, from coordinate 4,528 downwards.
ATCCGGCTCCAACAATTGTGATAGTCCGACCTTAACAGTTTTACTCAAGATCTGTCAAGCAGGCAGTTTAACCGGAATTTTGCATACATGAACATGAAAGGCCCGCAAACTTCGCGGGCCTCGTTGATTCATGTCTATTTGATTCCCTTTTCAAGGGTTAATTCGGCTTTATTACAAGCCGGCAATTTGCTGATTAAAAAACAGTTGGTGAGAAACAAACTCGATTGTCTCTACCTCCTTCACCCGTCAGTCTTGTTTCCAGGTGGCGCCACCTTGGTTACACTATAATTGTTTGCAGCTGCTATTACCAGACTGTTGTAAAAATAAATATTCGTGTATACTCTCCAAATTGTGCAAAAACAAAGGGCGACCCATGGGCCGCCCTTTGCAAAATCACCTGCGGCATATTGCTCCGAAAACTTACCCGATACTCACCAGCTCGATCTCGAACGTTACATCCTCCCCGGCCAGCGGGTGGTTACCGTCAAAGGTCACTTCGTCTTCGGTCATTTCCAGCACAACCACACCGATTTCCTCGTCATCCTCATTGGCCAGCACCAGTTCGTCACCGACAGCCGGTACCAGATCGTCGGGAAGGTCGCTGCGCGGAACAGTAAAAATCTGCTCCTTGTCATATTCGCCGAATGCATCGGCTGCAGCTATCTTGACGGTCTTTTTCTCGCCGGCCGACATTCCGACAATAGCCTCGTCAATCTTCGGGAACAGGACAGATTCCCCCAGAACAAAAGTCATCGGGCCGATATCGTGGTTTCCGCAACCGCACTCGTCATCGTTGCAATCATCATCACAGCACTCTTCGTCGTCACATTCCATTGCTTCCAGGGTTGAATCGAATACCGTACCGTCTTCCAGCGTTCCGGTAAAATTGATTGTTACCGTGTTACCTTTTTCTGCCTGTGCCATTGTTTTGCCTCTCAATATTTTGGTGATGCTGCAATTAATAAGAATACGGGAGAGTGAGTATTTCGTCCAGAAAAATTATGGGGCTGGAGCTGTGACATGGCATCCGGTCATATCATGGTTGTTTAGCGAAACACTGCCGCCTGTCGTGCTGATTACCTATTTGGGCGGAATAAAACCCATTTTCCAGGCCAGTACAATCGCAACAATCACTACAACAACAATCAGCCAGGTTTTCCAGTGGCTGCTCTTTTCCTCGTAGGGGTCGGACTGCTTACGTACGGCCCCCTGCGGAAGGCGGGCCATGCCGGTCAGGGATGCTCCGAACGGAATATTGATCTTTGCGCGGGTATTTACCGCCCAGCCATTTGCGTCAAGCAGGCGCCCCAGGTTGCGCTGGCGCAGTTTGAACCAGGCCATGATCACCGAGAAACCGGAGATGAGCGCGATGATGCCGATGATTACCAGCGGCATCTGCCACCAGGGAAGTTTGAAAAAACCGGTTAATATGGAGACGATGGCCGTCGCAATTGCGCCCAGTGCCAGACCAATGGCTGCAAAGATACCGGCGAACTTGCCGACATCAAATGCCTGTTGAGCCGGTTTGGGATCGTCTTTTTTCTGTCCGGTTTGCATTGCACTGGTGGCGGCCTTTTCCTCGGCAGCCCTGGAACGCGCTGCCGCCATCTTCTGTAACTGGTCTCCGATCGTCTTTGCTATTCGCTTGTAGGGTGCCCAGAATGCCTGGCGGATACTGATCGGATGCTCGATGATCCGGACAATCGTTGCATCCCAATCCAGCCCGCTACGATCATAGAAAACTCCATTACGTCCCGCCAGCAGATGGTCGCAATCGCCGTTGGTTATGGCGGCTGCGATAGTGATCCTGTTGGCGCCGCCATTTCTCACGCAATCGCAATAGACCAGGTAGACCCGGCTCAGATTGGCCAGCAAGGCGTGCTTGGCAACATCTTTTACCGAAATGCAGAGTTCGAAGCAGCGGCCGTCCAGATAGAGCGACCCCGCCTGAAAAATCGCTTTGCCGCGACCGGTATAAAAATCGCGGAACGCAACAAAATTGTTGGCAAGCGGCAGCAGGTCGCGGCAATAGCGGGTCAGCCTCTCAACCTGCTCGATCGCATCGAATTCCGGTTGCAGAGCCAGATCCCGGTCAACCAGCGACAGCAGTACCGCTCCGGTCTGCTCGGCGGACCACTGCCGCAGTCGCGTGATCCCCAGACCCGCCACGGTTGTTTCAATCCTGTTGCTCCACCAGGTTTCATAAGCCTGAACCGCCAGCTTCAATTCTTCCCACTGAGAGGATGTCAGGGCCGCCAGATTCCCGGCCAGAGGCACTATGACGGAAGAGCGCAGCTGGGCAATAATTGCGCGCCAGGCCGGATTTATTCCCTGCTCCAGATCGAGCAAGTCCAGGGTGGTGACCGCTGACAGCGGCAGCAGAGCCATCTCGGATCCCGCCTCGGACAGGTCGCGCGGGGCTAGTGCCGCCAGGCTTTCATCGGAGCTGTTCATTATGACAGCAGCGCGACTGTCGAACGAAGCCATGCTGCAGCGCAGAAAATAATCATCAATCTTGGGCCTGACCAGATGCCAGAGCCGGATGGCGTCTTCGCGCCCTTCATCCGGCAGCCTGTTTGCCAGGCCGGCCAGCGGTTCATCGTTCCAGGCCAGCCAGGCCGCTGTCTCAGCCGAGAAACGCTCGATCATTTCCCGGTTGATGCCCGGTTCACCGCTGCGGTCAGTTTCACTCCCGATGCATTGGATTATATCCGCAATCCACCCTTTCAGTGATTCTTCATCGGCCGTCAAGGCAGTGATCACTCCATCCCCGTTGAAACGGGTCCGGGCCAGGATGGCCCCGAAATCGATGGTATCCTCTACCGTGATCAGGTCCACATTCACCTTGCCCAGATTGGCAAGGATCGTCCGGGCGGCATCCAGTACACGCCGGCCTTCTTCCGTTTCGCTGTCTATGGCTGACAGCGGCACACCCTGCTGCCCATTGACCATGACCTGACGATCTTTCAGGCAGGCCCCGGTCCATTCGACAGCAGCCAGTATTTCCGGTACACGGATGTGGTCATCCGCATCGGTGTCAAGCAACTGCAATGTGCGCTGGTCAAACTCAATCCCCTTGACCGGACAGCTCAGCGCGGCCCAGAGCTTCTTGTCAAGCCCGGACAGAGCAAGCAGATCATCGCCGCTTTCCAGCAGCACCTGGTCAAAACCACCCGCCCGAAAAAATTTCCATTGATGCTGTGCAGCAGGTACATTGTTGGCCATGTCGGACTCCTTGGAATAGAATCACCAGAGTGCATGCCGAAGGTTATTAAATTATCATGCTTGCGTCCAGCTAAAAAAATGGCGGTATGATTGTTTAGCCGGCAATAATCCGATATAATTCCGAAATCGTATCCTTATTATTCCAGTGGTCTGTTTTAAGAGAGGTGCACAATGATGGATTTGAAAAATACCCGCACTATTATACTTGACAGTGGTGAGCCGGAACAGAAAAGGGCCGAGGTTCTGGAGTATTTCCACAAAACCTTCGATATTGATGAAAAACTCTATGAAACATTGAAGTACGACGATACCTTCTACCTGCGGGCGGACCGCCTGCGGCATCCGTTGATCTTTTACTTCGGCCACACCGCCACCTTTTTCATCAACAAGCTGACCATTGCCCGGGTAATCGACAAGCGCATCAATCCCGGGTACGAATCGATGTTTGCGGTCGGGGTGGACGAAATGTCCTGGGACGACCTGGATCAGCGCCACTACGACTGGCCTACCCGCCAACAGGTCAAGGAGTACCGCGACCGAGTGCGTGTGCTGATGGACGGGCTGATCCGCACTTTGCCGCTGACCATGCCGATTACCTGGGAATCGCCCTGGTGGGCGATCATGATGGGGATCGAGCATGAGCGCATTCACCTGGAAACATCGTCGGTGCTGATCCGCCAGCTGCCGATAGAGCAGGTGGTCCAGCTTCCGTTCTGGGATGTTTGCAACGAGTCTGGCGAACCTCCGGAAAACCGGCTGCTGGGTGTGCCGGGAGGACCGGTTACCCTGGGTAAGACAGCCGCACATCCGCTCTATGGCTGGGATAACGAATACGGTTTGCACGAGGCTGAGGTGCCGGGTTTCAAGGCGGCAAAATACCTGGTTTCCAACCGCGAGTTTTTGCCGTTCATCAAGGCGGGTGGCTACCGTGACCGGCAGTGGTGGGACGAGGAAGGGTGGAGCTGGCGCGAGTTCAAACAGGCTGAACATCCGCTGTTCTGGATCGAAGCCGGTGGCGGCTGGAAACTGCGCACGATGGCCTCCGAAATTGAGCTTCCCTGGAATTGGCCGGTGGAGGTCAACTGCCTGGAGGCCAGGGCTTTCTGTAACTGGAAAGCAGCCATGACCGGTCTGCCGATCCGCTTGCCGACCGAGGACGAATGGAACCGGCTGCGGGATGTGTGCGACATCCCCGACCAACCCTACTGGGAAAAGGCTCCCGGCAACATCAACCTGGAGCAGTGGAGTTCCTCCTGCCCGATCGACCGCTTCGGAAACGGCGAATTCTTTGATGTGCTGGGTA
>MGZK01000181.1:3024-53556 GCA_001802125.1 Geobacteraceae bacterium GWC2_55_20 | reverse complement strand
CGACCCAGTTGACCGCCCGTATCAGGATGCGCTTGATTCCGGCGCCGTTATAAGCGGACATCGATCACCTGCCGTTGATTCTGATGGCCTCGTCCGGCAGCAGGACCGGTATGTCGTCCCTGACCGGATAGAGCAGCCCGCAATCGATGCAGAGCAATCCGTTGTTGTCCTTGTCGAAGACCAGGTTCCCCTTGCAGACGGGGCAGGCCAGCTTGTCAATCAGTTCATTCTTGAGCATTGTTAGATCCAGTTAGTATTTAAAGTGTGCAAGCATGCCACAATCAGCGTTTATTTTGAAGCAAATTGCGCAGGCACTCATGCAGCGGGGAGGGGTCGTCGATGACCAGCTCCAGGCGGGCCAGCATGATTGCGGCTCCTCTGTCGCTGGATAGCCCTTTCAGCTTGACCCCGTCTTTTTCGGTGGTTATCGCTAGTTCCGCCCGATGGTGACGCATTGAGTCGAAGATAATGGCCAGTTCGGATTCGTCATAGGTGGTGTGATCAGGGAAACGGATAGTGTGGACCAGCTCGAAACCGAGTGATTGCAACTCTTCGAAAAAACCAGCCGGATCGGCTATGCCGGCAAAGGCCAAAACTTTGCGCGGAGCAGGGTAGGGCAGTGGCAGCGGGTCTCCTCCGAGAAGCGGCTGCAGATCGACGATGCGGTGACGCGCGTTGCAGGCGGGAGTTGCTCCCGTTGCCGGATGATCTGCAGCACCCTGCGGGCAGCGGGTGTGGATGATCAGGTCGGCCCGTTTCCCGGCGCCGGCCGGTTCGCGCAACAGGCCGGCCGGCAGTGTCCAGCCGTTGCCGTAGGGGCGGGAGTGGTCCAACAGCAGGATGTCCAGGTCGCGCCGCAGCCGCAGGTGCTGGAATCCGTCGTCGAGCAGAAAAACGTCCGGAGAGAGCTGGCGCATGGCCAGCAGGCCGGCGGCATAACGGTCGCTGCCGATCACGACCATCAGGCCAGGTATGGTAGATGCCAGCAGGTATGGTTCGTCGCCGCACTCGGCCGGGCCCAGCATCACCGTGGCGCCGTCGCTGACGACAACGGTCTGCCCCTCCAACGAGCCGCCGTAACCGCGTGAGAGCACCGCCACCCGGTACCCCTGTCGCAGAAGCAGGTGGGCTATGTGGGCGGTGACCGGAGTCTTGCCGGTGCCGCCGACGGTGATGTTGCCGATCGAGATCACCGGTCGTGGCAGCCGGTTCGACTTCAGTATCCCGAGCTTGAAAAAACCGGCCCTGACGCGCTGGACAATCGAGTAAGCCAGTGAAAACGGAGCCAGCAGCAGTATCAGCAGGCGGTCGCCAGGCTGGCTGCGCCGCCCTTCGGCCAGGTCGCGCCAGTATGTTGAAAAGGAGTCCTTCATAGGTAAACGGAAATTATTTCCATGTGTTTCCGGGTGGCGCCGCCGTTTTCAGCCATCATCCGGAGGCCGTTTTGCCCCAGCTGTCGCCTCAGGTCGCCATTCATAATCAGCTCACGGCAGCGCTCGACCAGCTCCGGTGCTGTTTCTACCCGGATGCCGGCTTCGTAGCACAGAACCAATGCGGCAATCTCGCGGAAGTTGTCCATGTGGGGCCCGAACAGGCAGGGTATCCCCACCGAAGCCGGTTCCAGCAGGTTGTGGCCGCCGGTCGGCACCAGGCTGCCGCCGACAAAGGCGATATCCGCAAGCGCATACAGGCTCATCATCTCACCAACCGTATCAACCAGCAGCGCGCCGCCTTTTGGGAGCGTTCCGGTTCCGTCCAGTGCCGTCCTCCTTTGGAACGGAATACCGCCGCGCTCCAGCAGAGTCGCCACTTCGCCGCTACGTTCCGGGTGCCTCGGCACCAGCACCAGGAACAGGTCGGCGTGGTTATTGAGCAGTTCCCGGTAGGCGCTGATCAGGTGCTGCTCTTCGCCGGCATGGGTGCTGGCGGCGGTGAGGACAACCAGATCGTCAGCGATCGCGTAGCGCTTGCGCAAGGCGCTCTTCTCGTCAGCGGCGACTTCACGGAACGGTATGTCGTACTTGAGGTTGCCGGCGGCGACAACCCGCCCGGCCGGCGCCCCGATTGCGGTGATGCGTTCACCGTCAACGCCGGTCTGCATGCAGAGCCGTGAAAACAGTTCCAGTGCATTGCGGAAGAACCAGCTGAAGCGCAGGTAACCGCGGAAAGAGCGGTCGGAGATCCTGCCGTTGGCCAGTATCACCGGTATTTCACGGCGGCGCGCTTCGCGGGTGAAGTTGGGCCAGATTTCGGTCTCCATGATCACTACCAGCGAAGGACGGACCCGGTCCAGCGTGCGGCGCACCGCCGGGAGAAAATCAAACGGGAAGTAGATGCAGACATCGATTTCGGGAAATCCGCAGGCGACTCCCCGGCCGGTTTCAGTGGTATTGGATACCAGTATGGCATGCTCTGGATATTGGCTGCGTAGCGCTTTCAGCAGCGGGCGGGCCGCGATCGACTCCCCCACCGAAACCGCATGCAGCCAGATTACCGGCCGGCCGGCGATTTTTTCCGCCACCACGGGGGACAGGAAGCCGAAGCGCTCGGCCAGCGCCGGCGGCCGTCCGCGGCTGATGGAGCGGTACAGATGGTAGACAAGTACCGGAATCAGCAGGAAAATCGAGAGTATGTTGTAGCAGAGGTAGAACATGGTCACTCTTTGTTCGCGGGCCGGTCGTCTCCCTGGTCAAGCCGCATGACGGTGGCAAGCAGCAGTCCGGTCAGGTAGACCATGCCGAAGGCCCAGAGATTGTCGCTCAGAAAGTGCCCCCCCTGGGCGATGCGGGCGATACTCATCAGGATGCCGAAAACGATGCCGCCCACCAGCCAGCCCCTTGCCAACCGTGGCCGGCGCCGCCGGTAGATGAAAAAGGGGGCGATCAGATAAAAGGCAGCCGAAGCGTGACCGGAGGGGAATGAGCGACCCTGGCCGGTGATCCCCTTCTGCCATGGCTGCAGGAACTGTTTCTTACCGTCAAACTGGACAATTTCACGCGGGCGGGGTCGGCCCCAGCCGCTCTTGAAGACGCTGTTGACCAACAGTCCGGGCCCCAGGACCAGGAACAGGGTCAGGAACACCCCGGCTTTTCTCCAGTTTTTCAGCGCTGGAAACTTATAGGAGAACGCAGCGGCACTCAGTCCGCAAACGGCAAGCAGTACCGCCGGTAGCCTGTCCAATCGATACAGAGTCTTCCAGGGGAACAGTTCCCCCACCGGCCAGGCGCCGCCGATGTAGAAACGGGAAGAAACCTCAAGGTCGGCGCCGCTATAGGCGATGACCCAGGTCGCCATCACCAGAAAAGCCACAACCAGTGCAGCCTCTTTCCACGCCGTACGTTTCATCAGGCCGGTTCCCCGGCCCGTTTCCAGCGGCGGTGAACCCAGTACCAGTCCGCCGGATGGGCGCAGACGAAGTCTTCCAGATAGCCGGAAAGCGCCTGGATATCCCGCTGGATGCCGGCTTCGCTGCGGTCGCCGCACAGCACGTACTCCGGATGTATGGTAAGCACGTGCCGGATTCCGGTGCGGTGGATGAACACCGGGATCAGCGATACCGCCGTTTTGTGGGCCAGGATGGCGGGAGCCTTGTTGGCCCAGGCTTTTCTGCCAAGGAAGTTGATGCTGGCGCCGTTTTCCGGAAAGACCGCCTGATCCGACAGCATGCCGATGGCGCCATCTTTTTTTATGACGCCCAGGATCGGTCTCAGGGCGGCTTTATTGTAAATCACACTGTTGCCGTAGCTCATGCGCATTTTCTCGACTACCGCGTTCAGATAGGGATTGTTCTGGTGACGGACGATGGCCGAGACATTTTCATTGAAAAGCTTCTTGAAGGAGAGTGACATCAGTTCCCAGTTGCCGCAATGCCCCCCCACGAATATGAGTCCCTTATGCTTTTCGCTGGCTGCGGCCAGGTTCTCCCGCCCTTCGACGTCGATCGAATCGATCAGGATGTCACCCTTGCCGTGGTAGAGCCGGCAAACCTCGACGATCGAGATTCCCAGGTTCATGAACGTCTCCAGGGCGATCTGGTCCGCGGTTTCAAACTTGCCGGTCCAGGAGGGGTGGAGTTTCATGAACGGCAGCGCCTGGCTGATGTTGTCGGTGGCGATCCCGCGTCGCTTGGCCAGCAGACGGAACAGCAGGCGCCCGATCCTGTGCCCAGCGGCATGGGTGCACCGCTGCGGGATGGCGGTCATTGCCCAGGTGAACAGGTAGAAGACAGCCGCCTGGAAGGCCCAGTTGATGCGTTTCATGGTGTGCTGCTTGATCCGGCGGGATCCCGGTCAATGAACTGCAGCGCATGCAGGCGGCTGTAAAGTCCGCCGTTACTTAAGAGGTCGTCATGGGAACCCCGTTCGACGATCCGTCCATCCTCCAGCACGATGATCTGGTCGGCGTGCAGGACAGTGGAGAGCCGGTGGGCAATAACGAATGTGGTGCGGTTGGCCATCAGGTTATCCAGCGCCTTCTGCACCATCTGCTCGCTCTCGGTGTCCAGGGCGCTGGTGGCTTCATCCAGGATCAGGATCGGGGCATTCTTCAGCAGCGCCCTGGCGATGCAGATGCGCTGGCGCTGACCGCCTGACAGGCGTATGCCCCGGTCGCCGATGCTGGTGTCGTAACCGTTGGGGAGCTGCATGATGAAGTCGTGTGCGAAGGCCGCGGTGGCGGCGCTGATGATCTCGTCCATTGTGGCGTCCGGCTTGCCGTAGCGGATATTGTTGGCGATGGTCTCATGGAACAGGGTGGTTTCCTGATCGACCAGCGCTATCTGTGAGACCAGCGATTCGATGGTGATATCCCTGACATCGTGGCCATCGATCAGGATCGCGCCTTCGGTCACATCGTAAAAACGGGGCAGAAGCGATACCAGCGTGGACTTGCCGCCGCCGGACGGGCCGACCAGCGCTATCATCTTGTTGGTTTCCGCCTTGAGCGAGATGTCCTGGAGGATCGCTTCGCTGCCGTAGCTGAAGGATACGTTGCGTAATTCAACATTGCCGGATGAGCGCTCGATGGTGACGGCGCCGGGACGGTCGGCGATGTTCTTCTTTTCATCCAGCAGTTTGAAAACCCTTTCCGCCGCGCCTGCTGAGCGTTGCAGCGAGTTGTAGGAACTCTGCAGTTTCTTGATCGGTGTGAAGACCATCACCATCGCTGCAATGAACGAAAAGAACTCGGAAGCGGTCATGCGGCCGGACATGACCTGGCTGCCGCCGAAGTAGACCACCCCGGCAATGCCGAAGGAGATGATGGTTTCGGATACCGGCATCGCCAGTGATTCATATTTGATGAACTTGCGGTACTGCCGGAAAAAATCCAGGTTGGCGGCGCGAAAACGCTCGGTGGCCGGTTTTTCCAGGCCGAAGGCCTTGATCACCTTGATGCCCGAGAAAGTCTCCTGGAGGATGGCGGTGATGCCACCCATGATGTTGAGGCTCCTGCCGGACGAGTTCTTGATCTTTTTGCCGATCAGCTGGGCCGGGTAGGCGGTCAGCGGAATGACCACGAATGTGAAAATCGCCAGCTGCCAGTTTCGATAGAAGATGACTCCCAGAAGCGAGCATGCCGACAGGATGTCGCGGAACAGGCCCACCATGACGTTGGCAATCCCCTGCTGCATCGCGCTGATGTCGTTGGTGGCGTGGGACATCAGTTCCCCGGTCGAACGCCGGTTGAAGAAAGCCATGTCCTGTCTGACCGTGCTGGCATAGATTTCGTTGCTCAGGTCCTGGACCGCTTTCTGTCCGGCCAGCTTGATCGTGACATCGTAGGTGAAGCGGGCAACGCCCCTGACCGCGAACAGCACGACCACCCCCAGCGGCACCAGCATGAAGATTTCGGTGTCCTTGCCGCTGAAGATCTTCTTCAGCACCGGTTCGATCAGCCAGGCAAAGGCTCCGTCCATTCCTCCGACGATTGCCGAACAGACCGCCGAAACCACGATCAGTTTCCAGTAGGGTACAAAGTATGCGAGAGTTCGTTTTAGTACAGGGTTCATTGGTTTCTCATCAGTGTGAATATCAGCCGGGCCACGTTTTGCGATGCGCCGCCGCAACCGAGCCTGGAGCGGACCTGGGCCAGCTTGTGCCTGATCGTGCCGTCGTACCCGTCATCGCTCAGGATTGTTCCGATCTCCGCAGAGATATTTACGGCGTTGGCTTCGTCCTGGATCAGCTCCCTGACTACCGTTTCACCGGCCACTATGTTGCAGAGACCGATGTTGGGGACTTTTACGAGCCGCTTGGCCAGTTGATAGGTCAGCGGCGAGAGCTTGTAGATGATCACCATCGGGGTGCCGACCAGCGCGATTTCGAGTGTCACGGTGCCGGATACCGAGATCACCGCGTCGCAGGCGCGGATCAGCTCATGGATACGGTCACGGGTAATGGTGACATCGAGGCCGGCTTCAGCCAGCTGCGGCGTGATAGAATCGGCGTTCAGGGTGGAGGCCAGCGGCAGCACGAACCGGATATCGGGAAAACGCGATTTCAGCTGGACGGCCGCGCCGATTATCACCGGCAGCAGCCGGTCAAGCTCGTTTTTACGGCTGCCGGGGAAGAGACCAACTATCTTGCGGGCCGGATCGAGCCCGAAGCTGGCAGCCGCCTGGGAGCGGTCCATGTTGACGCTGACCATGTCCAGCATCGGGTGGCCCACAAAGGAGACCGGCACTCCGGCCCGTTCGTAGAAGGGGGCCTCGAACGGCAGGATCACAGCCATATGATCCACCAGCCGGGCGATCTTCTTGACACGACCCTGGCGCCAGGCCCAGATCTGCGGGCTGATGTAATACAGCACCCTGACGCCGGCTTTTCTGGCAATTTTGGCCAGCCGCAGGTTGAAACCGGGATAGTCGATCAGGATCAGCAGGTCGGGGCGGTTATTGAGCAGGATCTGTTTGAGTTTCAGGAAAGCGTCCGAGATGACGTTAAAATGTTTCAGCACTTCCACCAGACCGACCACGGCCATGTCGGCGGAGTCGACCAATGTTTCAACCCCGGCTTCGCGCATACGCGCGCCGCCGATGCCGAAAAAATGTATGTCCGGGTCAATTTTGAACGCTTCGCGGGCGAGATCGGCGCCGTAGATGTCGCCGGAGGCCTCTCCGGCGACGATCATGATGCGCCGGGTATTATTAGCCAACCAGGGCCTCTTTGACGGTCCTGGCCACCAGGCGTACCGATTCCTCCGGCATTTCCGGGTATACCGGCAGCGACATGCAGCGCAGGGAAACATCTTCCGCCACCGGCAGGCTGACTCCGGCAAACTTATCGGCAAAGACATCCTGCCTGTGGAGCGGGATCGGGTAGTAGACCGCCGAGGATATCTGCTTCTCGGACAAACCGGCCATGACCGTGTCGCGCCTGTCGGTGAGCAGCGTGTACTGGTGGTAGACGTGTACGCCGCTGCCGTCCTCGAACGGCACCTCGGCCACATCCTTGAGCAGTTCCGAATACAGGTGGGCCACTCTCCGGCGGCCGCTGTTGAACTCGTCAATCCGCTTCAGCTTGACGCGCAGGATGGCGGCCTGGATATCGTCCAGGCGGCTGTTGTAACCGATCACGCCGTGGTGGTAGCGAACGCGGCTGCCGTGGTTGCGCAACATTTTAACCTGTTCGGCCAATTCGGCCGTGGCGCAGGTAATAAGACCGCCGTCGCCGTAGCAACCCAGGTTCTTGCTGGGGAAGAAGCTGAAACAGCCCAGAGAACCCAGTGTGCCGGTCATCCTGCCGTTGATCGCTGCACCGAAGGATTGGGCGCAGTCCTCGATCAACAGCAGTTTGTGTTTTTCGCAGATCGAGGTGATCGGGGTCATATCGGCCGGCTGGCCAAAGATATGCACCGGAATGACCGCTTTGGTACGCGGGGTAATGGCCGCTTCGATCCTGGCCGGGTCAATGTTGAAAGTACGCGGGTCTATGTCCACGAATACCGGCGTTGCGCCGGTGTAGCAGATCGCTTCGGCGGTGGCGATGAACGTGAAGGGTGATGTGATCACCTCGTCGCCGGGTCCGATCCCGGCGGCCAGGATGGCCAGGTGCAGCGCGTCGGTGCCGGAGGCGCAGGACACGCAGACGTTGGCGCCCAGGTAAGCGGCGGCCTCCTGTTCAAAAGCGGTGACGTTCGGCCCCAGGATGAACTGGGTGCTTTCGATCGCGTCGAGGACCGCCTTGTCGATTTCGGTCTTCAGGTTGTGGTATTGGGTCTTCAAATCCACCATCGGTATCATGACGGTCTCCTGTCCAGGCTGGTATTTATCTTGAGCGCGGTTTCCAGCGCCATTCTGCCGTCGCTGCCGCTCACCTGGGGCGGTTTGCCCTCACGGATCGCGGAGATGAATGATTCGATCTCGCTCCGTAGCGCATCGGCCTCGCCCAGCTCGCGCTCGTCAACCTTGACGTTGGGAACTCCGGGGAACAGCTCTCCGCTACCCTTGCGGGCCGTCAGCACCTTGCGGTTCTGGAAGTCGAGGGTGATATAAGTGTCGCGCTGAAAGATGCGCATCTTGCGTTCGCTTTTGAGGCTGATGCGGCTGGCGGTAACGTTGGCCACGCAGCCGCTTTTGAAGAGGATCCTGGCATTGGCGATGTCTTCCTCGCCGGTGAAAACCGGGGCGCCGATCGCATCGACCCTCTCCACCGGAGACTTGACGATGTGCTGGATAATTTCGATGTCGTGGATCATCAGGTCAAGCACCACGTTGACGTCGGTGCCGCGAGGTTTGAAAGGGGCGATGCGTACCGATTCGATGAAGAGCGGTTCGTGCAGGATGTCTTCCAGGGCCACCAGAACCGGGTTGAAGCGCTCCAGATGTCCGACCTGGAACACGGCGTGGTTCTTTTCCGCCAGCGCGATCAGTTCGTCGGCTTCCTCGATCGTAACCGTGATCGGCTTCTCGATCAGCACATGCACTCCGGCCGCCAGGAAATCCCTTGCCACCGCGTGATGGTACTGGGTCGGAACGACCACGCTGACCGCGTCAACCTTGCCGATCAGCTCACGGTGGTCAGCGTAGGCACGCGTACCAAGCCTGGTTGCAATCTCTTCGGCGCGTTTCAGGTCATTATCGACCACACCCACCAGCTCCACGCCTTCTATTGCGGCATACTTCTGGGCGTGGAAGTTGCCCAGGTAGCCGACCCCTATCACCGCTGTCCGCAGCGCGTTCATCCGCGACAGATTCCGCGTTTGGAATTTTCGATGAAAGCCAGCAGGTAGTCGATTTCCGGGCAACCGGTTATTTCACTTTTGATGCGGCCCATTGCGTCGGGCAGTTTCAGGCCGGCCATGAAAAGGGTCTTGTAGGCTTTTTTCAGGTGACCGATGGTCTCCTCGGTGAACCCGCGCCGTTTCAGTCCGATCAGGTTCAGACCGCGCAGTTTGGCATCCCGTTTGCCTGGTGTGGCGATCGTATAGGGCAGGATATCCAGGCCGACCATCGTGCCGCCGCCGATCATCGCGTGGGCTCCGATCGTTGAAAACTGGTGTACCGCCACCAGGCCACCCAGTATGACGTTGTCTTCAACGGTGACATGCCCGGCCAGCGTGGCGACATTTGCCATCACCACGCCGTTGCCGATACGGCAGTCGTGCGCAACGTGGGAGTAGGCCATCATCAGGTTGCCGTTGCCGACGACCGTTTCAGCGTGGCCGGTTACCGTGCCGCGATGAATCGTGGCGAATTCGCGGATCATGTTGTTATGGCCGATCCGGGTCCAGCACTCTTCACCGCGATATTTCAGGTCCTGGGGAGGGGCGCCGACCGATGCCTGGTGGGAGATCTGGTTGTTCTCACCGATTTCGGTCCAATCACCGATGACCGTGTGAGAACCGATCGAGGTGCCCTTGCCGATGGTGACATGCTTGCCGATGATTGCGTATGGTCCGACTTCCACATCACCTGCCAGAGAGGCAGTTCCGTCGATAATTGCGGTTGGGTGTATGCTCATGGTATGCGCTCCATTACTGATTTACAATTTCTCGTACAACTGCTCATTCATCAGGTGGCCGAATCGGCAAAAGTAGCCTTCAAGGCCGCTTCGGTTACCAGCGTGTCGCCCACATAGGCCTTGCCGTTGACTCCCCAGATGCCGCGGCGATTGAGCGTGGTCTCGATCTCTATCCGCAACTGGTCGCCGGGGAAAACCGGCTTGCGGAACTTGGCGCCGTCGATCGACATGAAGTAGCTGACCTTTTTCTTGGTCTTGTCGTCCGAGGCCTGGTAGGCCATGATTCCGGCCACCTGGGCCATCGCTTCGATGATCAGCACACCGGGCATGACCGGGTGTCCTGGGAAATGCCCCTGGAAGAAGGGCTCGTTGATGGTGACATTCTTGATTCCCACGCATCTTTTGCCATGCTCGAGCTCCACAATCCGATCCACCATCAGAAACGGATAGCGGTGCGGAAGAATTTTCATGATATCGTTTACATCCATAAGCATAAGCGGATTCCCCCTCTGTTATTTCAATTTCGATTCAAGCTCGGCAATGCGTTTTTCCAGGGCATTGACGGTCTTCTTCAGTTCCGGAAGGCGTGGAACCACGGCCATTGCCCGCAGCCACTCCTTGTGCGGCATGGTCGGTGAACCGCTGTATCCGGCATTGGCCTCAAGCGAGCTGGGAACTCCTGATTGCGCGCCGACCATGACGTTATCGCCGATGGAGAGATGTCCGGCCACCCCGACCTGGCCAGCCAGCGTGACGTGGTTACCGATCTTGGCGCTGCCCGATATGCCGACCTGGGACACGATCATGCAGTCTTCACCGATCTGGCAGTTGTGGGCTATCTGCACCAGGTTGTCCAGCTTGGTGCCGCGCCTGATCAGGGTCACCTCCAGTGCGGCCCTGTCGATGCAGCTATTGGCGCCGATCTCGACGTCATCTTCCAGCATGACGATTCCGATCTGTGGAATGCGGTAGTAGGAACGGCCATCGGGTGCGTAACCGAAACCATCCGAACCGATTACCGCACCGGGCTGGAGGATGCAGCGATTGCCGATGCGGCATCTGTCCCTGATCACCGCGTTGGCGTGGATCACACAGTCGTCGCCGATAACGGCTCCCTCGTATAAAACTGCCCCGGAATGGATCACTGTGCGGTTGCCAATTGTAACGTTGTTGCCGATGCATGCGCCCGGATAGACTGAAATGCCTTCACCCAGACTCACTCCGCTTCCGACGACAGCTCCCGCAAGCACACCCAGGGGCGGGTGCGGTTGCGTGTAAAAAAGCGTCAGCAGTTTGGCGAAGCCCAGGTAGGGGTTGGCCACTTCGATCACGTTGCGTCCGTAGCGTTCTCCGCCGGGTGCCATCAACACCGCTCCGGCGCCGGTTTCCGCAACCTTGGAGGCATACCTGGGATTGGCCAGGAAGGTGATCTTGTCCGGCCCGGCGTTTTCCAGCGGGGCCAGGCCGTTTACCGCCAGGTTCTCGTCACCCAGCACCTTTCCGCCCAGATACCCGGCCAGCTCTTTCAATGTTCTGGTGGGAAGCATGGCCTACTTCTTCCTGTTCGCGTTGAACAGTTTCAGCACCTCTTCCGTCAGGTCGGACTTGTCGTCAACGAACAGCATGCTTTCGTTTTTGACAAAGATGAAGGTGAAGCCGTTCTTGCGGCCGTACTCCTGGATCACCTTCTCCATGCCTTCCAGGATCTTGCGTGTGAACTCCTCGTCCTTGCCCTGTAGTTCGTCCTGGGCATCCTTGGTGAAACGCTGGAAATCCTTGAGCTTGTTCTGGTAATCCTTTTCCTTGGATGCACGGGCCGATTCCGAAAGGAGCATGCCCTGTTTTTCCAGCTCATCTTTCAGCTTCTTGAGGTCATCCTGTTTTACGTTGATCTCATCCTGGTACTTCTTGACTCTTGCAGCCAACTGCTCCTTGGCCTCCTTGCCGGCCTCGGAACCGTTCAGGGCCCGCTGCATGTCGATGTAGCCCAGTTTCACGTCCGCGGCAAAAACTGACGTTGATACCATGCAAAGTGCTGCAATACCTGCCACTAACAATTTTTTCATGTTGCATTCTCCTTTAATGTGTAGCGAAGTCTATCCCCGTCATACGGGTTAAGTTGGTTGATTCATTAAAACAGGCTTCCGATGGAAAATTCGAATCTGCCGTTGTTGCTGTCAATACCGCTGCGCGGGTTGAGCGGGATGCCGTACTCCAGCCTCAACGGCCCGATCGGCGACGCCCAGCGGATACCACCGCCGTAGCTCATCAGCATTGTATTGAATTTGTCTTCAAATGCATTGCCGTAATCGAAGAAGACCACTCCTTTGACACCGACCTCCTGCAGCAGCGGAAACGAGAACTCGACGTTGCCGAAAACTTCCTTGCTCCCACCCAGGTACACCATGTCACTGGTCTGGTTTCCATTCATATCTTTTGTGATCTGGATCTTTGTCGGTGATACAGTGCGGGCCTTGTATCCGCGCAATGAAAAAATGCCGCCCAGATAGAATTTTTCGTCGATCGGCACCGGCTGGCCGACATCCTGGATGTATCCCAGGGTGAGCTTGCTGGAGAAAATCAGTTTCTTGTAAAGGGGGTAGAAAACCGTGTGATCGGTAATGTAGCGGGCGTACTTGTTATTGCCCCCCAGGCCGGCGTATTCGAGCGACAGAGCGTTGATCATGCCGATGGTCGGGTCCAGGCGATAGTCGGTGTTGTTATGGGTGATGCTGCCGAAAATCGAACTGGTAGTGGTCGTGCCGGTCGGGTAGTTGCCTGGATCGATGACGTTTAGATTCTCATATGCGGTGGATGCGTCATAGATGTCCTTGATTTCATACTTGTACATGAAGAAGGTCCCGACAAAGTCGTTGATCGGGTAACCTGCCTTGATGTCGCCACCCATCAGGCGGCGGCTGTAATCGATATAATCCCGCTCCGATCGGTAGATATCACCACCCAGGGTCCATTTCGAATCGAGAAAATGGGGGTCGGTGACGCCGACCGAGTAGGTCTGCGAACTTCCGCCGATGGAAGCGGAAAGGTTGGCCTTAAGTCCCAAGCCGAGGAAGTTGGCCTGCTGCACCGAACCCTGGCCGATAAAGCCGTCCAGTGAACTGTAGCCGCCGCCGATGCTGAAAGTTCCGGTCGGTTTTTCCTTGACGTCGATATTCACATTGAGCTTGTTGCCGGCGCTCCCCTTGGCGGTGGCAATATTGGCTTCCTCGAAAAATCCGAGATTCATCAGGTTCTGCTTGCTGCGCTTCATGCCGGTTGCGTTGTACAGTTCGTTTTCGTTGACGCGCAACTCACGGCGAATTACCTTGTCCCTGGTTTTGGGGTTGCCGGAGATCGAAATTCGTTCAATGGTAACCAGCTCGCCTTTTTCCATGTCGAAAGTCATATCAACAGTTTTCTTCTCTTTGTCGGGACGTGTTTGCGGATTGACGTTGGCAAAAGCGTAGCCTTTGTCGCCATAGACGTCGGTCAGGGTAAATATGTCGGTGCGCAGTGTCGCACGGCTGAAGACCTGACCTGTTTCACTTTTAAGTTTCTTGCGCAGCTCTGATGCCGATTCCAGTAGTTCTCCCTTGAACCCGATCTCTCCGATGCGGTACTGGTCGCCCTCGGTGATGCCGATTGTAACCTCAAGAGCGGTTCTGTCCGCGTTCAGTTTGACGTCCGGTTCACCTACCTTGACATTGATAAATCCGTTATTGAGGTAAAAGTCGCTGATTATTAGGGCGTCGTTTTTCAAGACCTCTTCCTTGTATGTGCCGGCTCCGGTGAGCCATGACATGAACCAGGATTCCTTGGTTTCCATGACTCCGCGCAACTTGCGGTCGCTGAAGGTCTTGCTGCCGTCGAAGCGGATGCTGCTGATCAGGACTTTTTTCCCCTCGTTAATCTTGAAGGTGACGGAACGGTCGCTCGCGGATGTCTTGTCAACATGGGGTTGTATGTCGGCAAGATAGTAACCTTCGTCACCGTAAAGTTTCTTGATCTTGGCAACACTTTTATCGAGATCTTTTGTCGAAAAAATTGTGTTCTGGCGGAATTCAAGCGCTTCCTTCAGTTTTTCGGTTGTGAGCTCCTTGTTGCCTTCAAACTTGATACTCCGGACGACCGGTTTCTCAAGCACGGTGTATATCAGCACGTTCCCTTTATCGGTCTGCTCCAGAACCGCCTGTACATCCTGAAAGTGGCCGAGCTTGTAAATGGCCCTGATGTCGGTATCGGTCTTGTCGTTGTAAAGGGTATCACCGGCGTGAACTTTCAATACGTTGAGTATAGCCGCGGATTCTATACGACGGTTGCCCTGTACCTGGACTTCGACGATCTTTTCACCTTCAGCCCTGGCATTGGTCACACCAAAAGCTGCAACAAGGGAAATGGTTGTTAAAATGTTCTGAAAACTGGGCACGCTTCCCCCGAAAATCATATAGTTTTGTCCAGCTTTCCATCCGTCAATCGAACGGTGGTTCCCATGGCGGCGGCCAGACGTTCGTTGTGTGTGACAACCACCAGGGTCAATCCCCTGCGGCTCTGCAGTTCCGCCAGCATGGCATGGATGCCGTCGCTGGTCTTCATGTCCAGATTGCCGGTCGGCTCATCGGCCAGCAGTATTTCCGGTTCAAGCGCAAGCGCCCGGGCTATCGCGACACGTTGTTGCTCCCCGCCGGAAAGCTCGCCAGGGCGGTGCGTCATTCGCTGCCCGAGGCCGACGTCATTCAGCAGATTGGTTGCATTCTTTATCGCCGTATTTTTAGGTACCCTGGCGATCAAGGCCGGCATCATTACATTCTCAAGAGCCGTGAACTCCGGGAGCAGATGATGAAACTGAAAAACGAAGCCGATGCTCCTGTTGCGGAACGCGGCCAGTTCCCGGTCATTTTTTTTGAATACGTCCTCTCCCCGGAAAAGAACGGTTCCTGAAGTCGGGCGGTCCAACGCTCCCAGAAGATGCATCAGGGTACTTTTACCGGCTCCCGAAGCCCCGACCAGAGCGGTGGTAGTGCCTGCCTGCAGATCAAGGTCGATTCCGTTCAGAACTTCAACCCGGTTGGGCCCGCTAGTATAGGTCTTGCACAGGGCTCGCACCTCAAGAATGCTACTCATATCTGAGCGCCTCGGCCGGCAGCATGCGCGAGGCCTGCCATGCCGGATAAAGTGTAGCCAAAAACGAAATCAGCACGGCGGTCACGGAGATCAGAATCACATCGGACTGCACAACCAGAGAAGGGAAGTGATCCAGGTAGTAGATGTCCTTGCTGAAAAAATTCTGGCCGGTTACCTTCTGGATTGTGTTGACGATCGGTTCCAGGTTCAGTGCGATCAGCAGTCCGGAGGCAACGCCGAGGATGGTGCCGATAATGCCGATGATCAAACCCTCAAGTACGAATATCTTCATGATGCTGGTCCCGGTAGCTCCCATGGACTTTAGAATGGCAATGTCCCTGGTTTTTTCCATCACGACCATGAAGAGGGTCGAAGCAATGCCGAAAGCCGCCACCAGAACGATCAGTGTCAGTATTATGAACATGACTATCTTTTCGGTTTTAAGCGCAAACAGGATGTTCTTGTTCATCTGCATCCAGTCGCGGGCATAAAAACCGGTGCCCATTTCGCGGTTGATGGTGCGGGACAGCTCGCCGGTATTGTAAACATCCTTTACCTTGAGCTGGATGCCGGTAACCGTATCGCCCAGATCAAAAAAACTCTGAGCGTGCCCCAGGCTGACATAGGCCAGGGTCGAGTCATATTCGAACATGCCGGTGTTGAAAATGCCGACGACCTTGAAGGGTTTCATCCTGGGCATCATGCCAAGCGGCGTGATGTTGCCCATCGGCGAGATCACGTTGACCTTGTCCCCCAGAAACAGGTTGAGATGCTTGGCCAGCTCTTTCCCCACCATAAGTCCTGGTGTTGCATCCGCGCCTTCACCCATGCTGGGCTCGAGCCGATCGACACTTCCCTCGACCACCGACTTGCTGAGTCTTGTCACCTGGCGGTCGGTGGCGACATCGATACCCCTCAAGACCACGCCGGATACGTTCTTGCCGGAAGATAGCATAACCTGGTTGTAAATAAAAGGTGTAGCGGCCTCAACCCCCTCGAAAACCTTCAGCTTGTCCATGACGGAGTTGTAGTTTTCCATCGGGGAACCACTGCGAATCACGACTATATGGGCATTGGTGCCGAGTATTTTTTCTTTCAGATCGTCTTCGAAGCCGGTCATGACCGCCAGCACCACGATCAAGGCCATGACTCCCAGTGTAACGCCGGCTGTGGATATGAAGGTAATGATTGAAATGAAAGTCGATTTGCGCTTGGCTTTCAGATAGCGCAATCCAATAAAAAGCTCGAATGGCATCAGTTATTTTGTTTCCTTGCGCAGTTGCGGGAAAAGTATCACGTCACGAATCGAGGGCGAGTCCGTCAGCAGCATAACCAGGCGATCGATGCCGATGCCCTCGCCGGCGGTTGGCGGCAGGCCGTACTCCAGCGCACGGACATAATCCTCGTCCATGTAGTGGGCCTCTTCGTCGCCCTTGTCCTTCTCGGCCACCTGGGCCAGGAAGCGCTCTTTCTGATCGATCGGATCGTTCAGCTCCGAAAAGGCGTTGGCAATTTCGCGGCCGGCGATGATCAGTTCGAAGCGGTCGACAATATCCGGGTTCTGGTCGTTCTTGCGTGACAGCGGAGAAACCTCGGTCGGATAGGCGGTGATAAAAGTCGGCTGGATCAGTTTGTGTTCGGCAACTTCTTCAAATATTTCCATTACCAGCTTGCCGTAACCGATGTCATCGGGAAGGTCCAGGCCGATGCTGCGGGCATAGGCCAGCGCCAGATCCCGGTCATCCAGATGTTTGGCTTCGACATCCCCGTACTCCAGGATCGCTTCACGGACAGTCAGGCGCTTCCATGGCCGCTGGAAGCTTATGTCAAGTCCCTGGTTGGTAAAATCCAGGGTTCCCAGCAGCTCCTGGGCGATGTGGCAGAAAAGTTCTTCGGTCAAGTCCATCAGGTCCTCGTAGGTCGCATAGGCCTGATAGAATTCCATCATCGTGAATTCAGGGTTGTGGCGTACGGAAATCCCCTCGTTGCGGAAATTGCGGTTAATTTCAAAAACGCGCTCCAGACCACCGACCACCAGACGTTTCAGGTAGAGTTCCGGTGCAATCCGCAGGTAGAGTTCCATGTCCAGCGCGTTATGGTGGGTAACGAATGGGCGCGCCGTCGCGCCGCCGGGAATCTGGTGCATCATCGGAGTTTCGACTTCGAGAAAATCACGATTTACCATGAATGCACGGATCAAGTTGACGATCCGTGAGCGCTTGATGAATATCTCGCGGGCTTCCGGGTTCACGATCAGGTCCACATAGCGCTGGCGATAGCGGGTTTCCACGTCAGTCAGCCCATGAAAC
The DNA here is from genome assembly GCA_001802125.1 of Geobacteraceae bacterium GWC2_55_20. Lineage (GTDB taxonomy): Bacteria > Desulfobacterota > Desulfuromonadia > Geobacterales > Pseudopelobacteraceae > JACRCG01. The sequence goes on along the minus strand of MGZK01000181.1, from coordinate 36,167 downwards.
TTCTCCGGCAGCGGAAGCAGGGACTTGACCAGCAGCCTTATGGATCTGGCATGCAGCGAAAGTTCGCCGGTCTTGGTGCGGAACGGATAGCCCTCGGCGCCCACGATGTCGCCGATATCGAACGATTCGAAAGCGGCAAAAGCCTCGTCCCCGATTTCGTCTTTTTTGACATACAGCTGAATCCGCCCCTTGCGGTCCTGGAGCTGGATGAAAGCCGCCTTGCCGAACGAACGCCTTGCCAGGATGCGACCCGCCACAACGAACATTTCATCGCTGGCATCTATCTGCTGTTTGTCTCCGTAGGCATGCACAACATCGGCCGAGGTGTGCTGTGGTTTGAAGTCGTTGGGGTATGGATTTATTCCCGCTTCCCAGAGCGCATCGACCTTACGTCGGCGCTGAAGCAGCAGTTCGCTTAGTTCTTCCATGAATTATCTTATCCTCGTGTGCTGTGATTGGATATTTGCATAAACCGTAAAATTATCTTTGAATTACCTGCCCGTCAAGAGAAATCAGGGTATAACAATCCGCTTATTTGATCCTGACAATGCTGTTTGCATTCCGATCGGAAATGAACAGTCCCGAACCGTCGGTGGTGACACCAATCGGGGTGTCGAGGCCGCTAAAGATGGTTGATGTGACGAAAGTTCCGCTGGTCAGCTCTATCCTGCGAACCGAACCCACGTAGGAGTCGGTGACGTAGAGGTTGACTCCGTCGGAGGCGATGCCGTTCGGATGATTGAAGAGGGAGGTGCCTCTGGGGCCGTTGGTTGTGCCGGCCTGGCCGGCGACACCGGCGATGGTATCCACCTTGCCGGTGGCAAGCGAAATCCTGCGGACCGTCCTGTTACCGAAGTCGGTGACATACAGATTGCGACCATCGGAGGTGATGCGGGCCGGCAGATTGAAACGTGCCATTGTCCTGTCTCCGTCGGCGCTGCCTGACGCTCCGGGGTAACCGGCCAGTGTTGTAACCGTGCCGTCCGCCTTGTTGATCATGCGGATGGTGTGATTGAGTGTATCGGTGACAAACACGAATCCACCGGCTACCGACACTCCGCTGGGTTGGTTGAAACTGGCGACAACGCTCAGCGATGTATTGGTGTCGTCGCTACCGATTGTGCCAGCGATGCCGGCCAGTACGGAGGTTCTGCCGCTGGCTTCGATTCTCCTGATGATGTGGTTGCCGGTGTCGGCGACATAGAGGTCCGTGCCGTCGGAGGCGATCGCGGTCGGATTGCTGAAAGCCGCCGTCAGCGGTCTGGCGCTGGAGCTGTTGGCAAAACCGGAGTATCCCGAGCCGGCATGGTTTCTAATCTCTCCGTCAGCAGCTATTCTGACGATGTTGTGAGAAGTGAAGTTCACAACGTACCAATTTCCGGTTCCGTCCGTGGTTACTGCAATCGGGCCGTTGAAAGCAGCTCCAGTCACGTTCCTGAAGGCTGGTGAGGTGACTGTTGAAAAATTCTGATGTTTGGATGCAAAAGGCCCCTTTTGTACATTGCCACCGAGCAGGGACATGGTGGCGGTAGAAAATAACGTGAAAGTCGTGCTGTTGCTGAACACCGGCTTGGCCGTGCTGGCGGCTGTCGTACTACTGCTTCCACCGCCGCAACCGGCAGCGACTGCCATGCAAACTATGATGCATACGGTTATTGTCAGTCTGCCCATAAATATATCTCCTTCAATCGTGTTAGGTTGGTTATGGCCGTTTCCGCGCGATGTTTTTAACTGCCGGAAAGAACGGCCATGCCCCGACTCAGCAGCTGTTAACCGCAAGATCTCAGGGCATGATCGATGTTGCCTGGCGGATGGACCGGCGCAGTCGTCAGGCTGCTGCCGGAGCTTTTTTGCGGGAGCGTGGCGCCCGCTTCGGCTTATCTGCAGCAGCTTCAACCACTTCGGCTACCGGCTCGGCAGCTTTTTTTGCCGGTTTACGCCGCGCCTTTTTTGCCGGTGGCGGCACGACTTCAATCGTTTCGACCGCCGCTTCCTGGATGGCTGCAATGGGTTCCTTAGTGGAGCCGGTCTCTTTCTTCTTCCGGGGCGCACTGGGGCGCTTGGACTTTTTCGCCACTACCGGTTCGTCATCTGCTGCTTGTGGCGGTTCGGCTGCCGCCGGTTCAGGTTCGTGTAGTTCAACCGTGTCCACGGCTTCTGTCGCGGTTTCGGCTTCTATTTCCTTGTGCCCCTTGCGGCTGCGGCGTCGCTTGCGTTTTTTGGGCTTGGCTCCGGCCTCGCCTTCAGCGCCGGCGGTGTCAATTCCGGTTTCGGCCGGTGCTTCCAAGGCGTCTGGAATCGGGGCAATCAATTCATCTGAATCCGCTGTTTCTGCCGTCTCGGAGGCGGCTTCCACCAGGCCGGACTCAGCGCCGTGTTTTTTCTTCTTGCGTCGCCGCTTGCGTTTTTTTACGCCTTCCGTCGCAGCGCTCTCCTCGGCCTGTGGTTCATCATCAACAGCAACTTTAACGCTGACTTTTATCGGAACAGCCGCAATAGGGTCGGTTTCGATTTCGGTTTCGACTCTGGCAATCTCATCAGCGCGGGGTTTCTCGCGTTTGACGGTTTCAAGTTCCAGCTGGTTCAAAAGGAACGAGGTCTTGCCCTTGACGGTGACTTCGATGTCGTAATCATCCTCGATCTGGCTCAGCTCACGTTTCTTGCGGTTCAACAGGTAATAGGCCACTTCCAGCGGCAGGCCGCCGTGTACCTCGGCGATGTTGCCCTTGGCGGCGGCGCCGTGCACCTTGCGCAGGAAGGAGAGCGCCATGGCCTCGACTGATTTGACCTTGCCGCGCCCCTCGCAGTGCGGGCAGGCCAGGTGGATGGCGTCATTCAGCGTCTTGGCGATGCGCTGGCGCGACATCTCCAGCATGCCGAAATCGGAGATGCGACCGAGGTTGACGCGGGCTTTGTCCATCTTGAGCGCCTGCTTGAGCACTTTCTCCACTTCCTGGTTATGTTTCCTGTCGCGCATGTCGATGAAATCGATCACGATCAGGCCGCCCAGGTCGCGCAGCCGCAGCTGTCTGGCCACCTCTTCCGCGGCCTCCATGTTGGTCTTGAAGGCGGTGTCTTCAATGCCCCGTTCGCCGCTGGACTTGCCCGAGTTAACATCGATCGAAACCAGCGCTTCGGTCGGTTCGATGATCAGGGAGCCGCCGGATGGCAGCGTCACGCGCTTCTCGTAAATCTGGTCGATCTGCTCCTCAAGCTGGAAACGGGAGAAGATCGGGCGTTTTTCCTTGTGAAGCTTGACCAGCTTTTCGCAGGTCGGCATGTTTTCACGGAAGAAAGCCTTTGCCTCGTTGACCGCATCCTTGCTGTCAACCAGCACTTCATCGATATCATCCGAGAAGTAGTCACGGATGAACCTGATGATCAGACCGCTGTCGCGATAGACCTCGCCGGCGCCGTTGATCTCAGTCGCGCTCTGCTTGATGCCCTCGTACATGCCCACCAGGCTGTCCAGATCCTTCTGTAACTCTTCGGGTGTGCGGCCGACCGCCTCGGTGCGGATGATATAGCCGATTCCCTCGGGAATATTCATTCCGGCCACGATCTCCTTCAGCTTCTTGCGGGCGCCTTCCTGCTCGACCTTGCGGGAAATGCCGCTGGAGTCGCTGCCGGGCATGATTACCATGTAGCGTCCCGGCATGGACACGTAGGTCGTCAGGGCCGCGCCCTTGTTGTCACGCTCATCCTTTTCGACCTGCACCAGCAGTTCCTGTCCGCGCCTCAGCACTTCCTGGATCCGTGGCCGCCGCTTGCGCTGGTCCTCGGGCACGTCGTCGCGCCACTGCCAGAAATCGGGGTGCAGTTCACCCATCTGAAGAAAACCGGGCTTGGCGCGGCCGATATCGATGAAAGCTGCCTGCAGGCCGGGTTCGACCCGCAGTACGACTCCCTTGTAGATATTGCCCTTGGTCTGTTCCTTGCCGCTGATCTCTATATTCAGCTCCATTAGCCGGCCGTCATGGACGATGGCAACTCGGGCTTCTTCAGGGTGCATGACGTTAATCAGCATCTTTTTACTTATGGTCTTACTCATTCAATGTAACCTTTCGGATGGGGCGCTCCTGAAACTGTATTCAAAACCGGAGGATTATATATGTTTTAACGTTGAAAGCAAAGAAAAAGGCGGCACCGGTTTCCCGGTACCGCCTTGAGTGGCTATCTGCAGGCGAATTACATCATTTTTGCCAAAAGCGGAACGATCAGCAGTGAAACGATGTTGATGATCTTGATCATCGGGTTGACGGCCGGTCCGGCCGTATCCTTGTAGGGGTCGCCAACCGTGTCGCCGGTAACCGCGGCCTTATGGGCTTCGCCGCCCTTGCCGCCGTGGTGGCCGTCTTCGATGTACTTCTTGGCGTTATCCCAGGCGCCGCCGCCGGTGGTCATCGAGATGGCCACGAAGATACCGGTGACGATCGTGCCGACGATCACGCCGCCCAGGGCTTTGGGGCCGAGGGTGAAACCGACGATGACCGGAGCCAGGATCGGGATCAGGCCGGGGATGACCATTTCCTTGAGGGCGGTCTTGGTGACGATGTCAACGCAGGCAGCGTAATCCGGTTTGCCTGTGCCTTCCATGATGCCCTTGATCTCGCGGAACTGGCGACGGACTTCGACAACAACCGCGCCGCCGGCTTTGCCGACCGCTTCCATGCACTGCGCGGCAAAGTAGTAGGGCAGCATGCCGCCGATGAACAGGCCGACGATGATGTAGGGGTCGGAGAGGTCGAATTTGATGATCTCTTTACCGGCCAGTTGCAGCGCGTGGTTCAACTCGTCAACGTAGGAGGTGAAGAGGATAACGGCGGCCAGACCGGCCGAGCCGATGGCATAGCCCTTGGTAACGGCCTTGGTGGTGTTGCCGACCGCGTCCAGCGGATCGGTTACGGCGCGAACCGAGTCATCCAGTTCAGCCATTTCGGCGATGCCGCCGGCGTTGTCGGTGATCGGACCGTAGGCATCCATGGCAACCACGATTCCGGTCAGTGACAGCATGGATACGGCCGCGATGGCGATGCCGTAGACTCCGGCGCACTGGAAGGCGACCACGATTCCGGCAGCGATTACGATAACCGGGGCAGCTGTTGACTTCATCGAGATGCCCAGACCGGCGATGACGTTGGTGCCGTGGCCGGTGGTGGATGCTTCGGCAATATGCTTGACCGGAGCGTATTCAGTGGAGGTGTAGTACTCTGTTATCCAGAAGATGGCGCCGGTAACGACCAGGCCGACAATGGCAGAGATGAAGATGTTCATGGCGCTGAAATTCTGGCCGGCGGCGTTGGTGAGGCCTTCCGGGAACATCTGGACCGTGACGAAGTAAAAGGCGATGCAGGCCAGTACGCCCGAAACGATCAGACCCTTGTACAGGGCGGTCATGATTTTGCCGCTGCCGCCCAGTTTGACGAAGAAGGTACCGATGATCGAGGTGATGATCGAGATGCCGCCCAGAATCAACGGATAGCTGACCGAAGCGGGGCTGCTGGTGAAGGTGATGGCGCCCAGCAACATGGCGGCGATCAGGGTCACTGCATAGGTCTCGAACAGGTCGGCGGCCATGCCGGCGCAGTCGCCGACGTTGTCACCAACGTTGTCGGCAATAACGGCCGGGTTACGGGGGTCGTCCTCCGGGATACCGGCTTCGACCTTGCCGACCAGGTCGGCGCCTACGTCAGCGCCCTTGGTGAAGATACCGCCGCCCAGACGGGCAAAGATGGAAATCAACGAACCACCGAAGCCAAGGCCGACCAGTTGGCTGACCACGTCCTTAACCGGCGCGCCCGGCATAAGTTTCTGAAGAATCATATAGTAGCCGGCCACACCCAGAAGGCCGAGGCCAACCACCAGCATACCGGTGATTGCGCCGCCCTTGAAGGCGACATTGAGAGCCTTGACGATGCCGCTTTTAGCTGCCTCGGTTGTACGCACATTGGCGCGAACCGAAACAAACATGCCGATAAAACCGGTCAGACCCGAAAAGATGGCGCCAACGGCAAATCCTACGGCGGTCTTCCAGCCGAGGCTTGCAAACAGGGCGATGAACATTACCACACCGACTACGGCGATGATGGTGTACTGGCGCTTCATGTAAGCACCGGCGCCCTCCTGGATCGCAGCGGCGATCTGTTTCATCCGGTCATTGCCCTGGGGGAGCCCCAGAATCCACTGGGCCGAGATGAGGCCATATGCCACGGCGGCTGCGGCGCAGACCAGGGCAAAAACTACAGCATACTGTTCCATTCTTCCAAATCCTCCTGTTGATAATAAGTTGCTGCTGAATCGTATACGATGTTGACCGGCCTAAAAACATATGACAGTTAAAGAAATCGTCCGGCTTTGTCAAGTGTTATCTCCGGATTGGATAACAGTGCGCGCTTGTCAAGCGGTGGCGGTCATGCTATAAGCATAGCGAATCATTATGAAGAGAAGGAGAGGATGATGATAAAAATTAAGCATGTCGCTCCGCTGGTTTGCCTGTTATGTCTGTCCGGTTGCGCTTCCCAGGGCGCACTGGATAATGTTCGCAATGATATAGACTCCATCAAGACCCGCATGTACACGGTTGATCGCGATCTGGCGGCGGTGCGCGAGGAGACCAAGCTCAGTGTCGTTTCTATCGAGAAGGGCTTCAAGTCGGATGTGACCGCGGTGCGTAAGATGTCGGCCGATACCATGGCGACAATTGACAGCACAAAGAGTGAACTGCGGGCATTGAACGGCAAATTGGATGATGTGTTCATTGCTTTGAAAAAACCGGAGGAAGATCTGACCCGTTACCGTGAAGACGCCGATAAACGGATCATTGCCCTTGAAGATCGAATTCTTAAGCAACAGACGGCTATTGACGATCTGACCAGGAAACTGACCGAGCTTATTCAGGCCAGGAAAACGGAATCCGCGGCTGCGCTGCTTACGCCCGACGCACTGTACACGAAAGGGCTGGAGACGTTCAAAGGTGGTGACATGCCGGGCGCCCGCGAACTGTTCGCCAAATTCCTCGAACAGAACCCGCAGCATGAACTGGCGGCCAATGCCCACTTCTGGATCGGTGAGACCCACTACAACGAAAAAAGTTATGAACCGGCGATCCTGGCCTACCAGGAGGTGATCAAGAACTATCCCGGTAAGGAGAAGGTCGCCGCCGCGATGCTGAAGCAGGCGATGGCCTTCAATGCGATCAACGATCCCAAGAGCGCCAAGTATGTGCTGAAAAAACTGCTTGAAGCGTTCCCGAAAAGCGAAGAGGCCAAAAGGGCCAAGGTCATGTTGAAAGAGATCAAATAGTTCTGGCTGTCCCGGATTTTCAATGACAAAGGGGCGCTCTCCGGCAGGAGGCGCCCCTTTGTCATTGATAGCTATTTGATTCTGTTACAAAACGCCCTTGGTGGACATGACGTCCTTGACCCGTGGGTCCAGCTGGGTGGCGATGTCCATGGCCCTGGCGCAGGCCTTGAAGCAGGCCTCGATGATGTGGTGCACGTTGTCGCCGTACATCACGTTGATGTGCAGGTTCAGCCCGCAATGGTTGGCGAAGGCCTGGAAAAACTCCCGCGCCAGTTCCACGTCGAACTCGCCGATTTTAACCTTGGGCAGGTTGACATGGTAAACCAGGTAGGGGCGGCCGGAGATGTCCACCGCCACGCTGGCCAGGGTCTCGTCCATAGGCACGCTGGCCTGGCCGTAGCGCCGGATGCCCTTCTTGTCCCCCAGCGCCTGCTTGAAGGCCTCGCCCAGCACGATGCCGATATCCTCGACCGTGTGGTGAAAGTCGATGTCGATGTCGCCGCAGGCTTCGACCTCCAGGTTGAAAAGGCCGTGGCGGGCAAAAAGGTTCAGCATGTGATCCAGGAAAGGAACCGAGGTGCAGATCCTGGCTTCGCCGCTTCCGTCCACATCCAGCGACAGCTTGATCCTGGTTTCATTGGTGATTCTTTCGATCGTTGCAGTGCGGCTCATATATCCTCCCGGATTACCCGATATCTTTGATTGCTGCCAGTGTCTTCTCCATCTCCGATTGCGTGCCGATCGAAATCCGCAGGCCGTGGCACAATAGCGGATCGGAAAAGTAACGTACCAGGATCTTGCGCTTGAACAGACCCTCGTAAACCCGCTTGCCATTTTTGTCCGCTGGCGCCGCAAAAACATAGTTGCCTTGGGACGGGATGACGTTGTAGCCAAGGGCACGTAATTCAGCCGAGAACCATTCCCGTGTTTCACGGATTTTCAGGCAGCACTGATTCAAGTATGCCTGGTCTTTGAGTGCGGCCACGCAGGCCGCCTGGGCCAGACGATCCAGGTTATAGTGGTCGCGGATCTTGTCCAGTGCCGCTATTGTCTCGGGGCGTGCAATCGCCAGCCCCAGGCGCATGCCGGCCAGCGCATAGCTTTTGGAAAGGCTGCGGGTAACCACCACGTTGTCGTATTTTCTGACCAGCTCCAGCGCCGTGCTTCCGGCAAAGTCGGCATAGGTTTCATCCAATACCAGCATCCCTGCACAGCGACGGGCCAGCTCTTCGATGTATTCAACGGGAAATGCCGGACCGAGCGGCGCGTTGGGGGTGGTCAGGAAAAAAAGCTTCCCTTCGTAACGCTCGGGAAAACAGGCGATGCGGAAATCATCGGTCAGTCCGAATGTGCGTACCCTGGCACCCTGGATCTCGGCCAGTGTGGCGTAATAGGAATAGGAGGGGTGGACGTAGCCGATCTCCTCTCCTTCGGCGGCGCAGGCGCGGATCAGGTTGTTGAGCACCTCGTCCGAGCCGTTGGCCATGATGATCCAGGAGGGATCGAAGCCGTACAGCCGCCCCGCCTCCTCGCGCAGCAGCTGGCTGGACGCGCTGGGGTAGGTGTGCAGGTTGGTGCCGTCGCTGCCCAGTTCGGCCAGGATGGCTTCGACTACCATTGGCGAGGGCGGATACGAGTTCTCGTTGGTGTTGAGCTTGATCCAGGAGGCGATATCCGGCGGCTGGAAACCGGGAACGTAACCCTGCATCGCTTCTATATTGGGGCGAAGATAACTCATTTCATTTCTCCAGACGCTTGCTGACCGATTTGGCGTGCGCTTCCAGCCCTTCCAGTCCGGCAATCCGTACAATATCCTTGCCGAGCCGTTTCAAGCCGGCTTCGGAAAAATAGACGATCGATGATTTCTTGACGAAATCGTCCACCGAGAGCGGCGAAAAGAAGCGCGCCGTGCCGCCGGTGGGCAGTGTGTGGTTCGGGCCGGCCAGATAGTCTCCGGCCGCCTCCGGGGTCCAGTGCCCCATGAAGATTGCGCCGGCGTTGGTGATCTGCGGCAGGATCGCGAACGGGTCGCGGACCGCCAGTTCCAGGTGCTCCGGGGCGATGCGGTTGGAGAAGGCGATTACCTCGTCAAGCGTATCGGCCACGATGATCGCACCGTACTTGTCCCAGGAGGCCCGGGCAATGGTTTCGCGTGACAGTTGGGCTATCTGCAGCTCCACTTCCGCCGCCACTTTTTCGGCAAAGGAACGGTCGGTTGTGATCAGGATCGACGAGGCCAGCTCGTCATGCTCGGCCTGGGAGAGCAGGTCGGCGGCGATGTGGGCCGGAGTGCCGCTGCCGTCGCTGATCACCAGGATCTCGCTGGGACCGGCGATCATGTCGATTCCGACCTGGCCGAAGACCAGCTTCTTGGCGGTGGCGACATAGATGTTGCCCGGTCCGGTGATCTTGTCCACCTTGGGAATCGTATCGGTGCCGTAGGCCAGCGCGGCTACGGCCTGGGCGCCGCCGATACGGAAGATGCGGTCCACGCCCGCCAGGTTGGCTGCCACCAGCACATGCGGGTTGATCTCCCCTCCCGGGGTCGGCGCCACCATGATGATTTCACCGACTCCGGCCACACGGGCCGGAACGGCGTTCATGATCACGCTGCTGGGATAGCTGGCCTTGCCTCCCGGCACGTAGATGCCGACCCGCGCCAGCGGGGTCACCTTCTGACCCAGCATGATGTCCGGCTCTTCGGTCGAGATCCAGGTCTGCTGTTTCTGCTTCTCGTGGAAGCGCGCCACCCGTTCGCAGGCCAGTTTCAGCGCGGCGATTTCCTCGGCGGAAACCAGCGCGAAAGCCGCTTCGATCTCGGTGATCGATACTTCCAGTTCCGCCATTGCGTCCGCTTCCAGGCGGTCGAAGCGGCGGGTCAGCTCCAGCAGCGCTGCATCGCCCCGCAGGCGGACATCGGCGATGATGTCCAGTACGGTCTGCTCGACCTCGCGGCCGGTCTCTTCGCTACGCGAAAGGATGGTGTCAAATTTGGTGTTGAAATCGGTGTCGGCAATGTTAAGAAAAAGCATCGTTCTCTCCGGATATTTACTTGGTGAAACTCTTTGCGCCCTTCAGGTCCAGTTTGAGCAGGATCGCGGCCCGTTCGCGGTCGGGGTTGTAGTCGCTGGCCACGATCACGGCGCCTTTCAGAAAGCCTTCCAGCTGTACGGTGTAGGTGTCGAAACGCAGTTCGTTGCTGGCGGCGGAGCTGGCAAAGAACTCCAGCATATTGCGCTGGGCCGCGGTTTCAGCGGCCCGGATCGCTGTAAGGCGCTTTTTGCCCGGGTCTTCGGAGTCGGCCAGCGGGAAACCCTCGCCGATGGCGATCACGGCACCCTGGGAAAAAGCCTGGGCCGGTTCGGGAACATTGGCCAGGCCTGCGTTCACGGTCATTTTGTTCTGTTCGAGCCAGGCGGCGATTTCCGGGTAGAGCGGGGCTGACGCCGCGGCCGCTTTCTGGTTGCTCCCGTCGCTGCCAGGATCTGTTGCCGCCGTTTTCGTTGTCGAGCAAGAGGCGAGCATGAAGGCAAAAAGCATTGCCACGGCCAGAGTGAATAATACTCGCATACAGACTCCCTTCAAGATTCCTGCAGAACCTTTTCCAGTCCCTTGATGATCGCGGAAATGCGGGCATGCTTGGTTTTCAGGCTGGCCCGGTTGACGATCAGGCGGGTGGTGATCTCGGCGATGTTCTCAACTTCCACCAGGCCGTTCTGGCGCATGGTTTCGCCGGTGGAGACCAGGTCCACGATCCGCTCGGCCAGTCCCACCAGCGGCGCCAGCTCGATCGAGCCGTAGAGCTTGATGATTTCAACCTGGATCCCTTTGGAGGCGAAGAAACTCTCGGTCACGTGGGGATACTTGGTGGCGATGCGGATATGGGACCAGCCGCTGGGATCGTCGTTTTTGGCCAGGTTGGCCGGTTCGGCCACCATCATGCGGCAATAACCGAACTTCAGGTCCAGCGGCTCGTAGACGTCCTTGCCCTGTTCCATCAGCGTGTCCTTGCCGACGATGCCCAGGTCTGCGCTGCCGTATTCCACATAGGTCGGCACATCGGTGGCCCGCACGATCATGTAGCGGATGCGCTGCTCTTCATTTTCGAAGATCAGCTTGCGCGAGTCCGAGAGCAGTTCGCGGCAGTCGATGCCGATCTTGCCGAACAGCTCGACCGACTCTTCCAGGATGCGTCCCTTGGGGATCGCGATGGTAATAAAATCAGACATGTTGTGAACCTTTGCAGGGCGATCCTTGTGACCGCCTGGTTTTTAATGGCAGAACTATAAACGGCAATTAACCGCCGAGAAAATCGGATGCACGCCGATAAAACCAGAACTTACATCAAAAAGTTAATCACCTTATGGTTAAATCAGTATTTTGTTCAAGCTTTTGATTTCTCGGCGTGTATCGGCGTGTATCGGCGGTTAACCGTTTTTCTAGGTTTATTCTTTAACTCTGACAATATCCGCGCCAAGTCCGGCCAGCTTCTTTTCGATGGATTCATAACCGCGGTCCAGGTGGTAGATGCGGGTCACTTCGGTGGTCCCATCCGCGGCCAGTCCGGCCAGTATCAGCGAGGCGGAGGCGCGCAGGTCGGTAGCCATCACCGGAGCGCCGGAAAGCTTCTTGACCCCCTTGACCGTGGCGGTGTTGCCCTCGATCGTGATGTCGGCGCCGAAACGCTGCAGCTCGGATACGTGCATGAAACGGTTCTCGAAGATGTTTTCCGAAATGACGCTGGCGCCGTCGGCCACGCACATCATCGCCATGAACTGGGCCTGCATGTCGGTCGGAAAGCCGGGGTAGGGACGGGTCTTGATGTTGATGCCGCCGATTCTTCTGGGGCCCTTGACCCGTACGACTCCGTCGCGGCTGGTGATTTCGATGCCGGCGTCCTGCATCTTGAACGCCAGCGCGTCCAGGTGTTCCAGCTTCATGCGGTGGATCCTGATATCGCCTCCGGTCATGGCAGCGGCAATCATGAAGGTGCCGGCCTCGATGCGGTCCGGCATGACCTCGTAGTCGGCGGCGGATAGTTCCGTCACGCCCTGGATACGGATGGTGTCGGTGCCGGCTCCCTCGATCCTGGCCCCCATGCGGTTCAGATAATTGGCCAGGTCAACTATTTCCGGTTCGCGGGCCGAGTTTTCCAGCACGGTTTCGCCCTTGGCGGTGGCGGCCGCCATCATCAGGTGCTCGGTGCCGCCCACGGTCGAAACGTCGAAATTGATGCGGGCCCCCTTAAGCCGCCTGCAGCGTGCCTCGACATAGCCATGCTCCAGCACGATCTCGGCCCCCAGCGCCTGCAGACCCTTCAGGTGCAGGTTGATCGGTCTGGCGCCGATCGCGCAGCCCCCCGGCAGCGAGACCCGCGCCTTGCCGAAGCGCGCCAGCAGCGGGCCCAGCACCAGCACCGAGGCGCGCATGGTCTTGACCAGGTCATAGGTGGCTTCGTGGCTGTTGATGCCGGAAGAGTCGATCTTGACTATATTTCCTTTGCCTTCGACCTTTGCGCCAAGTGACTCCAGTACCTTGATGGTGGTGTTGATGTCTCGCAGGAACGGCACGTTGCTGATCTGGTTGATGCCGGGCGCCAGGATCGTGGCGACAAAGATCGGCAGAGCGGCATTCTTGGAACCGCTGACAGTAACGTCGCCCTTCAGTTTCTTTCCGCCTTTGATGATGAGCTTGTCCAAAAAGATACCCCTTCCGGTTTTGCCCCGATCAGCGGGGCATGGGTGGTGATGAAATAGTAGTTTCTCAAACGATGCCGGAAACAGATTTTAATACGAAAAAATGGCCATATTACTTGATGACCCCGCTATTGTCCAAAGAAAAGTTGCCTGAAATCAGTCGATAATTCAGTCCGAAACGGTTGCTGCGGCGACCGGTGCGTGGCGGTTCACGGCGGTGATTTTAATATATCGATTCTTTAAAACTATGTTATTGTTGCAGCGAACTGCACGATTCCCACAGCAGAATGTTGGTGCCGATATGCCGCGCTTCACCCTTAAAACCAAAATCACGCTGTTGTTGCCGCTGGCGATGACGCTCACGCTGGCCGCGTTGCTTTTCCTGGTATATTCCCTGGTGCGGAGCCATATCAAAGAGACGATCTTCAACCAGCAGTACCAGATGGTCTCCATACTGGCGGATGAAATCGACCGCAATATCACTTCATCCGGGGATATTCTGCAAGACATTTCCCGAAAAATCACCAGAGCCATGGTCAACGATCCGGAACAGGCCCTGACCTACCTCAAACAGCAGGACGAACACCTGAAAAATTTCGATAACGGGCTGTTCCTCTTTGATACGCACGGAAGAATGGTGGCCGAACTTCCGCTGGAGCTGCGGCGCGTCGGAATGGATTTTTCGTATCGCGAATACCTTGCGCAAACCATTGCCAGCCGTCGTCCTTTCCTCTCGGACCCCTACATTTCATCTCAGGCGCATCACCATCCGGCGGTGATGTTCACCGTGCCGCTGTTCGACCATGACGGTTCGCTGATGGGGGTTGTGGGTGCCAGCGTGGACTTGGCCAGAGAGTCCTTTCTCGGGCGATTGGCCAATGTGAAGTTCGGCAAAAAAGGGTATCCGTTCCTTTTCAACAGCGAACGTCTGATGGTGCTCCATCCGGACAAGAACCGCATCATGAAGAGGGATGTTCCGGCCGGAGTAAACAAACTTCTGGATCGTGCCGTGGCCGGGTTTGACGGGACCGGCGAGACGGTCAACTCACGCGGGTTGCATGCCCTGGCATCGTTCAAGCACCTCAAAACCAAAAACTGGATTCTGGGCGCCAACTTCCCGGTTGAAGAGGCCTTTGCGCCGATCAACAAGCTGAGAAACATATTATTAACCGTGCTGCCGGTTCTTACACTTGCGCTCTTCATTCTCATGCGCCGCTATCTGGGGCAGTTGACCGAACCGGTCGTCCGGCTCACCAGGCACGTGGAAAAGCTTTCCGCCAATAATGCCGATCAACGCATGATCGCGGTGGATGGTTCCGATGAGATTGCCATTCTTGGCCACTCTTTCAACCGCTTGGTGTCCGAGATCGACCGGCAGAACGACGAGCTTGTCAGGCGCGAGGTGCTGTATCGCACAGTGGTTGATTTTTCCAGCGAGACGATCTTCCTTATTTCGGTGGACCGCCGGACTATCAGTTACATTTCGCCCAGCTGCCTGGAACTGACCGGATATACTCCGGAAGAGTTCCAGGCCGATCCGGGAATATTGTGCGAAATGATCCACACCGATGACCGGGATCACTGGGACGAACATTGCCGGATGGCCGGTAGCTGCGATTTCAACGAGCCGCTGGAATTTCGTTTGCTGACCAGGCAGGGCGAGACCCGCTGGGTCAACCATCTCTGCCGCCCGGTTTACGACCACCAGGGACAGTATGCCGGGATCAGGGGCAGCTTCAGCGATATCTCGCTCTGGAAACAGGCCGAGTCCGCCATCGTCGCCAGTGAAGAAAAGTTCCGGATCTTCTTCGAGGAATCCGGGGACGCCATCTTCATTATCGGCGCCGACGGGCTGATCAAGGAGGCCAACAACGAAGCCAGCCAGCGCTATGGTTACAGCCATCTGGAGCTGGTCAACATGCCGGTGGCGGAACTGGACACTCCGGAAGAGAGCGTGCATATCCCCGAACGGGTGGCACGCGTCATGGAACAGGGGCAGCATGCCTTTGAAACTGCGCATCGCCGCAAGCAAGATTCGCCGATGATGGTCGAGGTCAGCGCCAGCCTGATAGATTATGAAGGGGACAGGGCCATTTTGGCTGTGGTGCGCGACATAACCGCCCGCAAGCTGGCGGAGCAGCTTCTGCACCGCCAGAACGAGTACCTGCAGGCGCTGCACGAGACCACGGTCGGACTGCTCTGCCGTCACGATGTGGCCGGGCTCCTGCAGGCGATAGTCACCCGGGCCGGAAACCTGCTCGGTACTGAAAACTGTTATGTCTACCTGGTAAACGCATCCGGCAATGAAATGGAGATGGTGTTCCAGAGCGGGGTCTATGACAGTTTCGTGCATCATCCGATCAAACCGGGTGAGGGGATTGCCGGCCGTGTCTGGGAGAACAGGGAGCCGGTCCAGGTCGCTGATTACTGCCGCTGGGAAGGGCGCCTGCCGGATCCGGACAGGGATTGCCTGCATGCGATGGCTGGCGTGCCGCTCACCTCCGGCGGAGAGGTGATCGGGACGCTGGGGCTGGCGTTCATTGACCGCGATACGGAAATCAGCGCTGAACAGATGGACCTGCTGTGCCATTTCGGGGAGCTGGCCTCGCTGGCGCTGGAAAATGCCCGGCTCAACGATAAATTCCGGCGTGAGCTGTCCGAAAGGAAAAAAGCGGAAGAGCACCTGCATAAACTTTCGGTGGCGGTCGAGCAGAACCCGGCTTCGATCATCATTACCGATCCGCGCGGGGTGATCGAGTATGTCAATCCGCACTTTTCCCGGCTGACCGGCTACCTTCCTGAAGAGGCCATCGGCAGGACGCCCAGCATACTCAAATCGGGGGAAACCAGCACCGGGGAATATCGTCAGCTGTGGGAAACGATCCTTTCCGGCGGGGAGTGGCGCGGCGAATTCCATAACCGCAAAAAGAACGGGGAGCTGTACTGGGAGCAGGCGCTGATCGCCCCCATCAGGGATGAAAACGGCGTCATCACCCATTTTATCGGTATCAAGGAGGATGTTACCGATCGCAAGCAGCTTGAAAGCCAGTTGCGCCATTCACAGAAGATGGAGGCCATCGGGCAGCTGGCCGGAGGCATTGCCCACGACTTCAATAACATCCTCACCGCAATAATCGGCTATTCCAGCATCATGCAGCTCAAGCTGCCGGACGACAGCCCCTTCAAGAAGAGCGCCGGCCAGATCATCGAAACCGCCGAGCGGGGCGCCAGCCTGACCCAGGGGTTGCTGGCCTTCAGCCGCAAGCAGGTCACCTGCCCGGTTGCGATCGATCTCAACGAGATACTGGCCAGGGTCCAGCAACTCCTGCGTCGCCTGATCAGCGAGGACATCAACCTGGAAATATACCCGTCGGTAGAGGGACTGCCGGTGATGGCCGACAGCGGGCAGATCGAGCAGGTGCTGATGAATCTGGCCACCAATGCCCGCGATGCCATGCCGAACGGCGGCTCGATAGTGATAGCGACCGAGATGGTCACGCTTGACTCCGATTTCGTGATATCCAGGGGCTTCGGCCAAGCCGGAGATTATGCCTTGCTGACCTTTACCGACAGCGGTGAGGGGATGGACGAGGAAACCGCCCGGCACATTTTCGAACCGTTTTATACCACCAAGGATCTCGGCAAGGGCACCGGCCTGGGACTCTCGATCGTCTACGGCATAGTCAAGAAGCATAACGGATACATAACCTGTCAGAGCTCCATCGGGCTTGGCACGGTCATGCAGATCTATCTTCCGCTTTTGACCGGATTGCCGGTTCCTGCCGCACTGTCGCCGGAGGAGGGCGCGCCGGTGCGGCAGGGCAGCGATCTGGTGCTGGTCGCGGAAGATAACCAAGCCGCCAGGATACTGGCCAAGGAGATCCTGGAAGAGTTCGGCTATTCGGTGCTGGAGGCCGGGGACGGCCAGGAGGCGCTGGATCAGTTCCGGGACAACCGCGACAGGATCAGCCTGGTGATACTGGATGTGATCATGCCCAAGCTCAAGGGACGCGAGGTCTATGATGCGATCAGGGCCATTGATCCGGCGGTCAGGGTGCTGTTCTGCAGCGGCTACCCCGAAGATGTGCTGATCAAGCAGGGCAGCTTTGAAAACGGGATGAATTACCTGGCCAAGCCCTACTCCCCAAAGCAGCTGCTAATGAAAATACGCGAGGTGCTGGATAATGGCCACTGATTCCGCCGGTAATATTTTTGTAGTGGATGATGACCGCTTCGTACTGGAAAGCGTTACCACGCTTTTGAACGAATACGGTTTCAGTGTCCGCGCCTTCTCCAGCGGGCATGACGCCATCAAGCGCTTTATCATGGAGCCGGTCGATCTGGTGCTGACCGACATCAACATGCCGGTGATGGACGGGCTGGAGCTGCTGGAGAAAATCCGTTTTCTCGACCGTGAGACACCGGTGGTGCTGATGACCGCCTATGCCGACCTGGACGTTGCGGTCAAGGCGATTCAGAAGGGCGCCTTCGACTTCATCATCAAGCCCTACCGCCCCCCCTACCTGATCCACACCGTCGAAAAGGGGGTCAATTTCAAACGACTGACCCAGATTGAAAAGAACTACAAGATCGAGCTGGAAAAGACCGTCGAAAAGCGCACCGCCGAACTGAACGCCGCCCTGGGCGAAATCACCAACATGAGCCGCGAAATCATCGAGCGTCTCACGGCCGCCGCCGAATTGCGCGACGAGGATACCGGGCTGCACATCGCCAGGATCGGCATGTACGCCAAGATGCTGGCGGAGCAGTTGAACATGGGTGAAGAGTTCATCGATGATATCTCGGTCGCCAGCGCGATGCACGACGTGGGTAAAATAGGTATTCCCGACTCGATCCTGCTCAAGCCGGGCGCCCTGACGTCCGAGGAATTCAACACCATCAAGCAGCACACGGTCATCGGCGAGCGCATCCTCAGGGGCTCGCCGCACAGGATGCTCAAGATGGGTGCCGTGATCGCCGCCACCCACCACGAACGCTGGGACGGCAGCGGCTATCCGGCCGGCACGAAAGGTGAGGAAACACCGCTGGAGGGAAGGATCGTGATGATCGTGGACCAGTATGACGCGCTGCGGAACAGCCGGGTCTACAAACCGGCCTTCGACCACGACAAAACCTGCGATATAATCCTGAATGGCGACAACCGCACGATGCCGCACCATTTCGATCCGCGCATCCTGGACGCCTTCAGGGAAATAAAGGACGATTTTGCGGAGATCTTCGAGAAAAGCCAGGCGTGAATAACGCATATTTAGACCCGGAAAAATTAGTTAACCGCCGATGAACGCAGATACACGCCGAGAAATTAAAAAAAGCATTTAAAACACGGAGAGACGGCCAGAAGTAGGCGTTTTTAAGCGAGAAATCAAAAGCTTGAACAAAATACTGGTTTAACCCAAAAGGTGATTAACTTATTTGATGTAAGTTCAGCTTTTATCGGCGTGCATCCGTTTTTCTCGGCGGTTAACTGCCGTTTATAGAATAAATACATATTGGGAAAAGGCCGGGGTGTGCAAACGCTCCGGCCTTTTTTTAACACAAAATGACTAAGCGACTTATTGTGTCGTATGTCCGTGCTTTAATCCTACAAAAAGCAGTTGATCGCGCAAAGACGCTCCGGAAGTAGGCGCTTCTAAGCGAAGTTCGCTAAGAAAAATAAAGCGTTAGAAAATATTTAGCCTTAACCATTTGGGTGAGGCCTTTTCTGATTTTATTCTCAAAACAGATAAACTTGCTCTCACAGAGGCACATAGAACACGGAGAAACCCAGGTTTAAAGGAGTTTTGGGATACAGCAATAAAAGATTTGCATTTATTGACTTTCCCAGTGCCTCTGTGCCTCCGTGTGAGTTTTTTGGTTCCGGCTTGTCCGGGGTAGGTTAAATGGAGAGGATGGTGCCTATGGGCATGAAGAGTTGCAGTGTGTCCGAGGATATCGTAGTGAATCCGAATCTTTGGTAGAAACGACTGGCGGATTCGTCCTTTGCATCCACCAAAAGGCCGATCAGTCCGGCCTGTCCGGCAATCAGGCGGGTGCGACTCACAGCATCGGCCAGCAGCAATTCGCCGTACCCCTTCTTCTGATGGCGGCGTGACACAGCCAAGCGGGCCAGGCGTACCGCGGGCAGGGAGTGGGCTGGGTATTCGCGGGCGAGCTTCGCCGGAATATCCCCGGCAATGATTTCGCACAAGGTCAACGTGAAAAATCCAAGGATCTCGTCTGATTCTTCCGTCAGGACGAATGTCCGTGAAATTCCTTTTCGAGCGTGCTGCCGGGCCGTGGCTTTCAGAAAATTATTCAGGGCCGTTACGCCACAGTCAAAGCCGGTGCGGTCATGACGGCCATCAAGCAGCTCTATTTTTGGCACATCAGCTCCTCATGGCGCTGCATTGCCCGTTTCAGGTACTGATTCGGCTCGGGCGGGTTTTCCATGATCCGGAACAGCTCGTTTGAAGCGGCGGCGGAAAGGCGTATGACACGCTCCTCTTCCAGAATGGCATTGGCCTTTTCCAGTGCGGCCTGGACGAGAAACTGATTGAGAGTCGATCCGACCGCCTGTGCGGCCTCCACGATCTTGTCATACACGGCGGTCGGCATGCGGGCGGGGATTCGTTCTTCGGCAATGGTTCGGGACATGTGACACCTCCAGGACAAATAATAGTAAAGTGACGCCAAAATGGCAACAAAATATCATGAGGGTATGGAAAGTTAACGGCAAACATTAGAAGAATTTGTATTGTTTTGATGGTGTGGTAGGGTTCGATGATGATTGGATTCACGCATTGTCAAGGTGTGAATCCAGGAGGTGCCTGAAGAACATGAAATACGATCCCGACAAACATCATCGCCGCTCGATCCGCTTGCGGGAATACGACTATTCCACGACCGGGGCCTATTTCGTGACCATCTGCGCCCAGGGGCGGGCATGCCTGTTCGGTGAGGTGCGGGATGGGGAAATGCGGCTGAATGATGCGGGGCGGATGGTGTCGGAAGGGTGGTTGAAATTGGCGGGCAAATTACCTGGTGTCGCATTGGACGAATACATGATCATGCCCAATCACGCACACGGAATCATGGTGTTGAACGAACCGGATGATGATGTTGATCGTAGGGGCGAACCTCGTGTTCGCCCGCCGTTAAAATGTGAACAAAAAGATCGTGGCGAACACAAGGTTCAGGGCGAACACAAAGATTCGAAAAACCAGGGCGAACACAAGGTTCGCCCCTACGGGACAGACGCGGGGTCGGTGGGGCGTATCGTCCAGGCATTCAAATCCATGACCACCATCGCATATATTCGCGGGGTCAGCGAACACGGTTGGCCGCCGTTTGAGGGTCGGTTGTGGCAACGCAATTATTACGAACGGGTGATCCGTGATGAAAGGGAATTGGGCGCCGCCCGGAAATACATCCTGGAAAACCCGATCAAATGGCATCTGGACCGGGAAAACCCGGCAAACGCGCAACAGACAACAAACAACCCGTAGGGGCGAACCTCGTGTTCGCCCGGTTTTAGGATCGCGCATTCGTCCGCATTGACGACGAAACCGTAGGGGCGCTGCTTGCCGCGCCCGCAGTTAAAATGTTGCAGACACCGGGCACCTGAACCATGTGCCCGCCCAATGTTGGCAGGAACCAAACCCGTAGGGGCGAACCTTGTGTTCGCCCGGTTTTAGGAGTAATTTTCCTGGATTATGGAGGGATGGATGGAAAGTTTTTTCCGGTATTGGGGGAAGGCGGAGAGGGAAGGGGGTTTGGATGGCTGCTGAAAAAGCGATAGCGCATTTAGCGGAGGATGGCAGGGTACATGGTCTGGAAGATCATCTTTGGAGAACAGCAGAGCTTGCGGGGCGCTTTGCGGCTGAATTCGGTTGCGCAGAATGGGGTAGATTAGCAGGTTTGTGGCACGACCTTGGTAAATATTCGGAGAGGTTCCAGAAATACATTTGTTCAGTGCATGATCAGAATGCCCATGTAGGTAAAAAAGGCGGCGATCACTCAACCGCAGGAGCCTTGCATGCATTGGAAGCATTAGGTCCATTGGGACGTATCTTTGCCTATCCGATTGCCGGTCACCATGCCGGTCTGCCGGACTGGAACGAAGGCGGTATGGCCTCGCTGGCGCAACGACTGCAGCAGAAAGAACTGTTTGAGCAAACTCTTGCAGCGGGCATTCCCGAAGATATCCTGAATCAGGCACGACCGACGGAGCGGGCAAAATCAGGCAGCGACATGTCACAGTCCTTCTGGTTGCGGATGTTGTTTTCCTGCGTGGTGGACGCCGATTTCCTGGACACGGAAAAGTTTTTCGACCAATGCAAGGCACAGGAGCGAGGTGTTTATCCGCCGTTGACGGAGCTACTGCCCGTATTCAACAGCTTCATGGAAGAAATGCAGGTAAAGGCGAAAAATACACCGGTCAACGCTATCCGTGCCAATATCCTCAAACAGTGCATGTCTAAGGCACAAGAAGCGCCCGGTCTTTTTTCACTCACCGTGCCGACCGGTGGCGGCAAGACACTTTCATCGATGGCCTTTGCCCTGAATCATGCCGTCAAGCATGGTCAGCGCCGTATTCTCTACGTCATTCCCTACACCAGCATTATCGAACAGACCGCTGAACAGTTCAGAAAGGTCTGGCATGGGATGAACGATGTTGTTGTCGAGCACCACAGCAACCTGGATGTGGACGATGAGCAACGAGATAACGCCCGCTCACGCCTTGCCTGCGAGAATTGGGATGCCCCGGTTATCGTCACTACCACGGTTCAGTTTTTCGAATCACTCTTCGCCAGCCGTACCAGCCGTTGCCGCAAGCTGCACAATATCGCCGGGAGTGTGGTCATTCTCGATGAGGCGCAACTTCTGCCGCCCGACTTTCTGAACCCCATTCTTGAGGCGCTTACGGAACTTCAAAAAAACTACGGCGTCACCATTCTCCTCAGCACTGCCACTCAACCGGCTCTTGGTTCGCACACATCCCCCGACTTTAACTTCAAGGGGCTCTCCGGTGTGACGGAGATCATGGAAAATCCGGCAGCACTTTTCATTCAATTGAAACGGACCGAGGTTGCGATTCTGGGAAATTTGCAGGAGCCGCAGGGGTGGGATGGTGTGGCGGAACGTCTAAAAAGACATGATTCGGTATTATGCGTTGTCAGCCGCCGCGATGACGCCCGTACCTTGTGGGAAATGATGCCGGAAGGGACATTTCATCTCTCGGCCCTCATGTGTGGCGCGCACCGTTCGGACAAGATCGCCGAGATAAAGCAGCGTCTCAAGGAGAAAAAACCGGCGCGAGTAATCAGCACCCAATTGGTTGAAGCCGGGGTAGACGTGGATTTTCCGGTGGTGTACCGCTCGCTGGCCGGCCTTGATTCCATTGCCCAGGCAGCCGGACGATGTAACCGTGAAGGCTTGCTGGAAAAAGGTGATGTCTTTGTCTTTACCCCACCGAGCAAAATCCCGGTTGGGCACTTGTCGCAGGCTGCGGAAATAGGCCGTTCTCTGCTTGTCGCACACAGAGCCGCGGCGCTGTCGCCGGAATATTTCGAGGCATTTTTTCGACAGTTTTACTGGGTGCGCGGGGATCGTCTGGACAAGGAGAAAATCATCAATCTGCTGCAGAACGATTCCCAGCTCAGGTTCAGTTTCCGTGAAGCGGCACAAAAGTTCAAACTGATCGACGAAGCGGCCCAGGCCCAGGTCATTGTCCGCTATCAAAATGGCGAACTGCTGGCACAATTGGATCGGGAACAGCCGGATCGCTGGTTGATGCGCAAGTTGCAGCGGTACTTGGTCAATCTGCCACGCCGTCTGCATGGTCAATTACTGGCCTCCGGCGCGATCCGTGAGATATATCCCGGTATTTTTATCCAGAGTCACGGGGCGTTATATGACCAAAATCTGGGGTTTTGTCCTGATAAATCCATCGTGTACGAGCCTGATGAGTTGATGTGTTAATGAACTGAAAGGAGGAACCATGAATGAATCAGCAACAAAAAGCCGCCTGTTGCGGCTGAAGGTCTGGGGCGAGAATGCCTGTTTTACTCGACCGGAGATGAAGGTTGAACGGGTGTCCTACGATGTCATGACCCCATCGGCGGCGCGTGGTGTTTTAGAGGCGATCCTCTGGAAGCCGGCCATTCGCTGGCACGTGGAGCAAATTGACGTGCTTAAGCCGATTCGCTGGGAGTCGGTACGGCGCAACGAAGTGGGCAGCGTCATGTCACCACGGACACCGCACCTGTTCATCGAAGACCAGCGTCAGCAACGTGCCGGACTGTTTCTGCGGGACGTGGCCTACACCATCCATGCCCGTTTCGAGATGACGGAAAAGGCCGGTCCGGAAGACACAACAATCAAGTTTCAGGAGATGTTTCTACGCCGGGCTGAAAAGGGGCAAAGTTTTAACCAGCCTTTTCTCGGTTGCCGGGAATTCAGTGCTTTTTTTGAGCCGGTATTCCACGATCAGCCACTACCGGAGCCAATCCAGAAAAGTCCCGATCTTGGTTGGATGTTGTACGACATTGCCCATGACAACAGGGGCGATAAGGCAAAAAACGCCCATTTCTGTACCGGTGACTGCCGTCCGCTCTTCTTTCGGGCCAGCCTGGATAATGGCCGCCTGAAGGTGCCGTCAATCGACAGCGGGGAGGTGCGCGGATGATTCTACAGGCGCTGAATGGTTATTATCGACGGATGGCTGAAGAGGGGAACATTGCTCCGGAGGGGTTCAAGACGGTTGAAATTCCGTTTCTCATTATCCTCAACGACAATGGAAAATTTGTCGGCTTACAGGACACTCGAAGTCCAAGTGGCAAGAAACTTTTTGCTCGCTCCTTCCTTGTACCCGAAGAGAAGGGACGATCCGGATCAAAAGCGTGGCAAACGGCAAATTTACTGTGGGATCATTACGGTTACGTCCTAGCTTGGCCTAAATCCGAAAGCAATGAACACAAGGAAATGGCTGGTAAACAGCATGGCGCTTTCATCGCAAATGTAAAAAACCTGCATGAAAAATATCCCAATGATGCTCAGATTGCCGCAGTTTACCGGTTTTTATCTGCCGGCGATTTTATCGAGGTATTCGCCCATCCCAAATGGGCGGAATGCGTAAAAATTCCTGGCTGTAATCTGACCTTTGCCATGGATGGACTGACAAGACTTGTCTGTCAGAATGAATCCGTCACCGCATATATTCAGGCAACCTCCGGAACGGTAGCAGACGAAGATGAAGGCGCTGACGGCTTGCCGGATATTGAAGCGGTCTGTCTCATAACTGGCGAGTTGTCACCAGTTGCCAGGTTGCACCCACGGACGCCAATCCCAGGTGCTAAGAGCAACGCCAAGATAGTTTCGTTTCAGAAAAATATGGGTTTTGATTCCTATGGCAAGCAGCAGAGCTACAATGCGCCAACAAGTAAAAAAGCTGCGTTTGCCTATACCACTGCGCTTAACCAGATGCTTGCCAAGGGCTCACGTCAGAAACTTTTCGTTGGTGATACCACTACCGTATTCTGGGCTGAAAGGAAGAGCCCACTGGAAGAAATTTTTGCCGATGTGTTCGGTGAACCGTCCAAGGAAAATCCTGATCAACAGAATGCTGCCATTCGGGAACTGTTTAAAGCTCCGGATTCTGGAGCACCGCCGCTGGACGAGGACTTGACCGCTTTCTTCGTTCTTGGTCTGGCTCCGAATGCTGCACGAATAGCGGTGCGTTTCTGGTATCCCGGAACCGTGGGGGAAGCGGCACGGCATATCAAGCAGCACTTTGAGGATTGCGCCATTGTCCATGGCCCAAAACAGCCTCCGTACCTTTCGCTATTTCGGTTGCTGGTATCAACGGCAACCCAGGGCAAATCTGAAAATATCCCGCCTAATCTGGCCGGTGACTTCATGACGGCTATCCTTGCCGGCGGATCATATCCGCGGACATTACTCGCTTCCGCCATTCGCCGCTGCCGTGCGGAGCAGGATGTCACCTATCCCCGCGCAGCGCTTATCAAAGCGTTTCTGGTACGTGAATCACGTTTGAAAGTTAACAATAAATCTGAGAAGGAGGTCGGCATGTCACTCGACACCACCAACACCAATCCCGGTTATCTGCTGGGAAGGCTTTTTGCGGTACTGGAAAAGGCCCAGGAGAGCGCCAGTCCCGGAATCAATGCCACCATTCGCGACCGGTTTTATGGTGCGGCATCCGGTACGCCGGTAGCAGTGTTTCCGCATTTGCTGAAACTAAAGGTTCATCACATTGCCAAGTTGGAGAATCGCGGTCAGGCGGTGAATCTGGAAAAACTGATCGGCGAGATCATGGAAAAAGTGGTTGCTGATAAGGCTTTTCCAGCTCATCTCAGCCTACACGATCAAGGTTGTTTCGCGGTTGGCTATTATCATCAGCGTCAGGACTTCTTTGCCAAAAAAGAGCAATAACCATACAAATTAAAAGGAGAATCAAACATGAACAATCCAATTCATAATCGTTATGATTTCGTACTTTTCTTCGACGTGAAAGACGGCAATCCCAATGGTGATCCGGATGCCGGAAACATGCCCCGTATCGACCCCGAGACCGGCCATGGACTGGTAACGGATGTTTGCCTCAAACGCAAGGTCAGGAACTTTGTGCAGTTGGCAAAAGGATGCTCAGAATCTTTCGACATCTTCATAAAAGAGAAGGCAATTCTCAATAACCTGATTGCCGATGCCCACAAGGATGAATCTGTAAAGGGTAAGGAAAAAGGGGAGAAAACAGAAGCCGCACGTGCGTTGATGTGCCGGAAATACTATGACGTACGTACGTTCGGCGCGGTCATGTCTACCGGTGAAAATGCGGGTCAGGTACGCGGACCGGTGCAGCTTACTTTCTCCCGAAGTGTGGATCAGGTGGTGCCGCTGGAGCACAGCATCACCCGCATGGCGGTAGCTACCGAAGCCGAGGCTGAGAAACAGCAGGGCGATAACCGCACCATGGGACGAAAGTTTACAGTTCCTTATGCCCTCTATCGCTGCCATGGTTTCATCTCCGCGCCGTTGGCTGCGCAAACCGGTTTTGGCGAAGAGGACCTCGAACTGTTCTGGCAGGCGTTGATCAACATGTTTGAGCACGACCGCTCCGCTGCCCGTGGTCAGATGTCAGCGCGTAAGCTGGTCGTCTTCAAGCATGATTCGAACATGGGCAATGCTCCTGCGCATACCCTTTTTGATCTGGTAACGGCAGAAGCGTCGGAAACACCACCACGCGGTTTTGACCAGTACAATGTCTTTGTGCCGACCCAGGAGAATATGCCGCAGGGCGTGACGGTTATTGAAAAAATATAGACCAACTTCAACATCGGGCGAACACAAGGTTCGCCCCTACGTAACATCGCAAATCCGGGGTGGCCACAACACCAACCCCAAAGGCGGGCGCGGCAAGCAGCGCACCTACGAAGGCAAACGACATGAAAAAACAAAAAAGCGCCGTTATCTCCGACTCCGGCGAATTCATCCTCTATCAGACCGAGGACAGGCGTACCAGGATTGAAGCAAGGTTTAATGGTGAAACCGTTTGGCTCTCGCTCAACCAGATGGTTGGTCTGTTTCAGCGGGACAAGTCGGTTATTTCCAAGCATATTCGAAACATCTTTAACGAAGGCGGAAAGAGGATTGAGTTATGAAGCAAACAGGGGAAAACCCATGATGCCTGAATCTTCCAATCCCATCCCCATCTCGGCCCTGGAGCATTACGCCTACTGCCCGCGCCAGTGTGCCCTGATCCATATCGAACAGGTCTGGGACGAAAACCTGTACACCATGCGGGGCAGGGACGTGCATGAACATGTGCATGATGATTCGTCCCATGAACAGGCCGGGGTGCGGTTGGAACGGTCCCTGCCTATTTGGTGCCGAAGGCTGAATCTGACCGGCAAGGCCGATTTGGTGGAGTTCCACGGCGATTGTCCCTATCCGGTGGAGTACAAGTCGGGACGGTATCGCAAGGGCAATCCGGAGACCATCCAGCTTTGCGCCCAGGCGCTCTGCCTGGAGGAAATGTTCGCTACCAGCGTCCCAAAGGGTGCGATTTTCTGGCACGGATCAAGGGAGCGGCAAGAGATCATTTTTACGGATGCCATGCGTGAGCATGTGGAACATATTACACATCAGATCCGCGAGATGCTTGAGCAGCGCATTACCCCGCCGCCGGTGAATGACAAGCGTTGTGACGCATGTTCCTTGAAAGAATCGTGCATGCCTATAGTAGTTGCCGAGCGTCAGCGATTTCACCGGGCAGCGGGCAACCTGTTTGAAATGTAGGGGCGAATCTTGTATTCGCCCGCTTCTGATCTGGGCAACGTTAAAACCGCCACAAACAAAACCAGGGCGATCACAAGGATCGCCCCTACAAAAATGCATACACAGGTGAACCATGAAACAACTCCTCAATACACTCTACGTCATGACCCAGGGAGCCTATCTCTCGCTGGACCACGAGGCCGTGCGGGTGGAGGTGGGCGGCGAACTGAAGCTGCAGGTGCCGCTGCATCACCTGGGTTCCATCGTGACCATGGGCAATGTCATGATCAGTCCGTTCTTCCTGGGCAAGTGCGCCGATGACGGCCGAGCCGTGGTGATCCTTGACCGCAACGGGCGCTATAAGTGCCGCATGGTGGGCAAGACCACCGGCAATGTGCTGCTACGACAGGTGCAGTATCAGGCCGTGCAGGATCAGGCGCGGACAACCGCTATCGCCGCCGGCATGACCGCCGGCAAGGTCAAAAACGCCCGCAATGTGCTGATGCGCAGTGCCCGCGAGGCTGCAACGCCGGATGAGGAAACGCGTCTGCGGAAATCAGCCGATGTGCAGGCCGCTGCGCTCTTTCATCTGAAATCGCCCCGCGATAGCGATCATGTGCGCGGACTGGAAGGGGAGGCGGCAGCGGCCTATTTCGATGTGTTCTCGTTGATGATGAAGCCGGCGGAACGGGATTTATTGCCGATGAACGGCCGCAACCGCCGGCCTCCGCTGGACCCGGTCAATGCCTTGATCTCGTTTCTCTACACATTGCTGCTGAACGACTGTGTCAGCGCCCTGGAGGGTGTCGGGCTTGATCCCCAGATGGGTTTTCTGCATGTGCCCAGGCCGGGCCGGCCATCCTTGGGGCTGGATCTGATGGAGGAGTTCCGCGCTTTCCTGGCTGATCGGCTGGCGATCACGCTGATCAACCGCAAACAGGTCACGATTGACCATTTTGAGCCGCGACCCGGCGGTGCGGTCTATCTGAATGAAAAAGGGCGCAAGGAGGTTGTGGCGGCCTACCAAAAGCGCAAGCAGGAGGAGGTGGACCATCCCCTGCTGGCGGAAAAATCGCCCATCGGACTGTTGCCGCACCTTCAGGCACGTCTGTTGGCCCGCCACCTGCGAGGCGATCTCGAAGCCTATATTCCGTATATTCATCCTTAGGGGCGCTGCTTGCCGCGCCTTGTTTGCCAGGAGATACATTATGTGGATTGTGGTCTGTTACGACGTGAATACCGAAACCCGCGATGGAAGGCGCCGCTTGCGCCGCGTGGCGCAGGTCTGTAAAAACTTCGGCCAGCGGGTGCAGAAGTCGGTTTTCGAGTGCCAGGTGGATGAGATAAAGTTCGAGCAGCTTCGTCGCAAGTTGCTGAAAGAGGTGAAGTTGGAGTTGGATAACCTCCGTCTTTATCGTTTGACGGAGCCGAGGGAAAAGCGTGTCGAGGAGTATGGGGCAACCAGGACCGTGTTTTTCGATGAAGAGACGCTGGTGGTGTAACATGAAATTCTGTTTTTCTGACGCGCGAACCATGTGCTCATACGGAAAACGGGGGGTGTTCGCGATGCTGGAAAATCAAATGGTTAAGAGTGAAATTGAAGTGTCTGGCTACCTGTTCAGGCGCCTGTTCCGCCAGGTTCGCAATAATGGCGGGATAACATGTTGGAAACTGGCCACTTTTTGAGGGGTCAGAGCGCCCGTCCTATCTGGGCGGGCGAGGATTGAAACACGTTCCACCCCCTGGAAAACCCACTGGCCGATTGAGCGCCCGTCCTATCTGGGCGGGCGAGGATTGAAACACCGTATTCCCGTTCAAAAGCCCGGCAGATTGTGGAGCGCCCGTCCTATCTGGGCGGGCGAGGATTGAAACAAAATCGGCCCTGTCAATGATCAGCGTCATGACGGGAGCGCCCGTCCTATCTGGGCGGGCGAGGATTGAAACTGGATGCGCCCCATGGTGGTGGAGACGATCTGCTCGGAGCGCCCGTCCTATCTGGGCGGGCGAGGATTGAAACCAGACCATCCGGCCTGACGAGTTTGACGGCGTTGAGCGCCCGTCCTATCTGGGCGGGCGAGGATTGAAACTACAGCCTCGACCATCTTGGCCGCAAAACAGACCGCTGAGCGCCCGTCCTATCTGGGCGGGCGAGGATTGAAACCTTGGTGAAGCGCTTGTCCGGATATTCGGTGGCCTGCGAGCGCCCGTCCTATCTGGGCGGGCGAGGATTGAAACATAGGCCGCCTTGGCCTCGGTGCATTTATCCACCGAGCGCCCGTCCTATCTGGGCGGGCGAGGATTGAAACTGAAAGGACTGGGAGAAGAACTCCTGGAACTGGATCGAGCGCCCGTCCTATCTGGGCGGGCGAGGATTGAAACGTGTAGGCCTGTGTGCATGTGACTGTTGTTGATGAGCGCCCGTCCTATCTGGGCGGGCGAGGATTGAAACAATAGTGGCATCGGGGAAAAATTCGGCATCGAACTCGAGCGCCCGTCCTATCTGGGCGGGCGAGGATTGGCTGTTCCCCGCATGTGCTGTAAAGATTCAAAGGCGGGCGAACACAAGGTTCGCCCCTACGGGCTGGGTGATGCATTTGATCCCTGTGTCTATTACCCTCGTTCCATCCATCTGCGGGTTGTTGTCATTGGCGCGGGGGAAATCCAAATCAGGGCGCGGCAAGAGCGCCACTACATGAAAACCGGGCGAACGCAAGGTTCGCCCCTACACAACGCCCAAAATCAGGGCGGCCACAACATCAACCCCAAAGGCGGGCGCAGCAAGCAGCGCCCCTACGAAGGCTACAGACATGAAAAACAAAAAAACGCCGTTATCCCCGAATCCGGTGAATTCATTCTCTATCAGGCCGAGGACGGGCGCACCCGCATTCATTGCCGCTTTGCAGAGGAAACAATATGGCTGACCCAAGCGCAGATTGCTGAACTGTTTCAGACAACTCCCCAGAATGTGACTCTCCATCTGAAAACCATAAATGCCGATGGAGAACTGAATGAAGGCGCAACCTGTAAGGAATACTTTCAAGTTCGTCAGGAAGGAAGTCGTTGCGTTTCCTGCAGCCTGCGGCACTATCGGCTTGAGGCAATAGTGGCCGTAGAACACCTCTGGGGCCACGGACAAAGGGAGCTGATTCCTGAAAATGATCTGTGTGATTGTGAGCGAACATTCTTCAGGCACGCAAAGCCGCTATTTGACTTTGATAAAAAATATGTTCAGAATGTCCCATGACAGGAAGATAACAACCAACAGAAAGGCAGGAGTTTGCCATGCTGCAAACAATTGAAGTAGAGATTGATTCCAAAGGACATATCCACCCACTTGAGACAATACCTCATCTACACAAGGGAAAAACACGGGCATTGCTGACCATTCTCCCCGATCTACCGGCAAAAACCAAGCAATCCGCCGTAACCGGTCATGAGACTCCGGCGTTTGGCGTTTTGACCGCAACCAGATCCGTCACGCTTGAGAATATGGAAGCCGCCATTCATACACGGGGCAGCAGGTTATGATCGCTGTTGATACCAACGTCCTTGTCAGAATACTGATTGACGACTCCGGTGCCGCAGTTCAGATGCAAGCGGCTCGGGCACTGCTTGCCAATGCCGAGGTGCTGTATGTGCCCCAAATTGTACAGGTGGAAACGGTCTGGGTGCTTGAATCCGCATACGGTTTTGATAAATCCGCCATCTGCAAGATACTGGACCACCTACTCCTTCATCCGCAATTTCTGCTGCAATCCGCTGAGATTTTTAACTCAGCTGTTACCCTCTTCCGCAAGCATTCCGCTGACTTTTCCGACTGCCTGATTCTTACCGAAGCCATGACACAGAATCTCCAGCTTTATACGTTCGACAAGAAACTTGGACGTATCAAAGGAGCTGCATCCCCTTCTTACTCCTAGGAAACGCGAAATCCTCTGCGGCGGCACCCGGATCAACTTAGATTAACATGGAAAAAGCAGTTAACCGCCGATGAACGCCGATACACGCCGAGAAATCAAAAGCTTGAACAAAATACTGGTTTAACCCAAAAGGTGATTAACTTATTTGATGTAAGTTCAGCTTTTATCGGCGTGCATCCGTTTTTCTCGGCGGTTAACTGCCGTTTATAGGATTAGCGGTCCAGGTCGGCCAGCACGAAATCCACCGAGCCCAGAATTGCCAGGAAATCGGCCAGCAGCCAGCCCCGGCTCATCACCGGCAGGGCCTGGATGTGGGGGAAACTGGGGGTCTTGATCCGCAGGCGGTAGGGGATGGCCAGGCCGTCCGAGACCGCGAAGTAGCCGTATTCCCCCTTGGGCGCCTCGATGGCGCTGTAGTTCTCGCCCCTTGGCGCCGACATGCCGCGGGTGCTGTTGACGAAGTGGTGGATCAGCGATTCGATGTCCTTCAGCGCATCCTGCTTCCGGGGCAGCACATAACGATAATCATCGGTAATCCAGCGTCCCTCCGGCATTTCCCGCAGGGCCTGTTCCACGATCCGCAGCGATTGACGGATCTCCTCCATGCGCACCTGGTAGCGCGCCTGGCAATCGCCCCCTTCGGCGGTCGCGACTTCAAAATCGAAACGCTCGTAGCCGCCGTAGGGCATCTTGCGGCGCAGGTCCCAATCAAAACCGCAGGCGCGCAGGTTGGGACCGGAAAGCCCCCACTCCATGGCATCGGCCAGCGAGATGGCGCCGACTCCTTTCAGGCGCTGGCGGAAGATCGGGTTGCCCTCAATCAGCTGCTGGTACTCCTTCATTCGCGGCGGCAGCCATTCAAGAAGTGCCTTGACTGGCTGTTGCCAGCCGTCCGGTAGGTCCTCGGCCACGCCGCCGATGCGGAACCAGGCCGGGTGCATGCGGCCGCCGGTGATCATCTCGACGATGTCGAAGATCTTCTCCCGGTCGGTGAAGGTGTAGAAGACCGGGGTCATGGCCCCCACGTCGGCGGTGAAGGTGCCCAGCCAGACCAGGTGGCTGGCGATGCGGAACAGCTCGGACAGCATCACGCGGATGCATTCTGCCCGCTCCGGCACGGTGATGCCGCACAGCCGTTCGACCGAGTTGACGTAGGCCAGGTTGTTCTGCACGCCGGACAGGTAGTCGATGCGATCGGTGTAGGGGATGAACTGGTTCCAGTGTTGCCGCTCGGCGATCTTTTCGGCCCCGCGGTGGTGGTAGCCGATGTCGAAGTCGATGTCGCGGATCTCCTCCCCGTCCAGCTTGAGGATGCAGCGGATGATGCCGTGGGTGCCGGGGTGCTGCGGTCCCAGGTTGAGCAGCAGCTCCCCCTCGCCGATCTTTTCGAAGAAGTCGGAGGCGGGCAGCGGGGCGTGGCGGCGTGCGTCTTCGGTTGTGTACGGTTTCATCTCGGTGGCGCGGAAGGGGTGCTGTTTGCGCAGCGGGTGCCCCTGCCAGTCGTGCGGCATCAGGATTCGGCGCAGGTTGGGGTGTCCAGCGAAACGGATGCCGTACATGTCGAAGACTTCCCGTTCATACCAGTCGGCGGCCGGGAAAACCGCTGTGACCGACGGCAGCTCGGGGGTGTCGCCGCTCAGTTCGGTCTTGATGCGCAGGTAGCCGGGCTGGTCGAAGGAGAGCAGGTGGTAGTTGAGCGTGAAATCCTTGAAGCGGTCCCGTTCCAGGCGGCAGGATTCGTCCACGGCGGCGATGTCCTCCAGCCGCTTGAACGAAGCGCCGGAGCGGTTCTTGAGATGTTTCAGCAATTCGGGCACGGTCTCGGCCGGCGCCCGCAGGGTCAACATGTCCGTGGCGCTGTCGTCCACAACGACCTGTCCGCCGAACAGCTGCCCGATCTCTCCCGGCAACCCGAAATCCGGGTAGGCAT
>MGZK01000181.1:0-3001 GCA_001802125.1 Geobacteraceae bacterium GWC2_55_20 | reverse complement strand
ATCTCGTCCGAGCGGGGCTGGAACTGCCTGGGGTGGCCGGCCGCCGCGCCACGGATGCTGATCTTCTCCATGCCCGGCCCGCGGGTGTCGTTGGACTTGGTCTCTCCAGGCACCAGCACCGGCACGGTGGTGCCCTGCCAGCCGCCGGACATGTGCAGCACCGGCCGGGCCGGGCGCTCGCCGCTTTTGATCTTCTCCTGCAACAGCATCAACCCCTGCATGAAGGCTTCTGGCCGGGGCGGGCAGCCGGGAACGTACACATCCACCGGCAGGATCTGGTTGACCCCCTGCACGACGCTGTAGACATCGTACATGCCGCCCGAGTTGGCGCAGCTGCCCATGGACATGACCCAGCGCGGTTCGGCCATCTGTTCGTACAGGTGCAGGATCGAGGGGGCCATCTTGACGAAGGGGGTGCCGGCGATCACCATCAGGTCGGCCTCGCGCGGCGTGCCGCGCAGCACCTCGGCACCGAAGCGGGAGACATCGTGGCGCGAGGTGAACGAGGTCATCATCTCGACGAAGCAGCAGGAAAGCCCGAAGAACATCGGCCAGAGCGAGTTGGCGCGCCCCCAGTTGATCAGGTCGTCCAGGCGGGTCAGGATTACGTTTTGCGGTATTTCATTCAAGGCATGTCCCAGGAAACGTAAAGTTTTTGCAAGATCAAGGCTGTCGAGGAATGGTGAGGAGACGTAGCAGCGCTACGTCGCACGATCTATTCCGAAGACTTACGCAGAGATTGCGAAAAATCTGCGTTTTTTTCACGGGAGGGTCCCCAGTCCAGACCACCCTTCAACCACAACCATACCAGCCCGGCAAACAGGATCACGATGAAGACCGTGATCTGGACCAGCCCGGCGAGCCCCAATTCGTCCCATACCAGCGCCCAGGCAAAGATGAAGGCCGCTTCAACGTCAAAGACGATGAAGAAGATCGCCACCAGGTAGAACGGCACCGGCCAGGCCAGGCGGGCGGAGCCGCTGGGGGCAACCCCGGATTCATAGGGCATCTGCTTGGCGGGAGAGGTGCGCCTGGCCCCCAGCCACCAGGCGGCCAGCAGCAGCACGCCGATCAGCGCGACGGTTACAAGGGCATATACTGCAAGATGATAGAAGGAAGTGGCGATCATGGGGGCAACTATACCAGAACGTTGCCGTTTTCAAAAGCGGCAAAACCGGAAACAGGAAAGCCGGCGCCAATATTCATGGCGCCGGCAGAATAATTCCATCCCGTAATAAAAGTAGCTTTGGAAAAACTGGTTAGAAATTGACCCTGAAGCCTACCGCAACATTGTGGCTTTCAAATTTCAGGCTGTTCACCCATGCGGAGTCTTCATTGATTTTCGCCGTGTCGGTTCCAAAGTAGCGATAGCCCAAATCCAGCGAGAATCTGCGGTTGATGGCGATATCCACGCCGGCTCCCACCTGATAGGCAAAAACAGTGTCATCCCCCTCGTCGTACAGACGCCACCGTGCAGAAGTCTGGTCGGTGCCATAGGTGTCACTCAGCTGGAGGGTGGCAAATCCAATGCCGCCCCCCAGATAGGGAGTTACTCTGCTTGCATTGTGCAGGTCGAAAAATGCATTGGTCATAAAAGCCGCCACGCCCAGATTTCCGTCCGCCCTGCGATATTTGACACCGTTCTGATCAGTGATCGAGCTGATCTCGGAGTTCCTGTATGATATTTCCCCTTCAAACCGGAAATACCCGAAGTCATAGCCGCCGGTGCCGCCTATGTTGATTCCCGGATCAAACTCAACCTCATCTTGATATGTGGCCGGGGTGTTGTAATCATCTGTTGTTACACTGCTGTCCCTGGGGATGCTTACGCCGATGAAACCTGATACATACGGCCCGGCTTTCGGTTGTTCCGCACTGCAAATTGCCGGCAGCGACAAAAGCATCGCGGAAGAGATGATCAGAAGATTGCGAATTGTTTTCATGATGTGAGCGCCTTTCTTGTTTGAAGTAATTTGACCATGCATCTAACAGCCTGTTTGTCTTTATACCACAAAAATTAAAAACCACATATACTCAAATTACGGCAGACATGGTGGCCAGAGTTTTTTTCAGCTCTATTTTTTTGATAATTTGTATTTCCTGTGTATAATCGGCAACGGCATGACTGACGGTCAGTAGCGTTTCCGAGGTGAAAATGAGCGGGATTGTGGCAATGGCCAGGCAATGGCTTGCTGGTGAACAGAAAGTGCCCGGCAATCAGCTTGTAACCCATCAGCACATAATCGAAAGTCTTCTGGCGGAGATCAAGCGGATTGAAGATGCCAATGCCAAATTAAACGGGGAAGTTCAAAGGCTTAAGTCTGACGGTGTAAAGGAGCTGCGGTTCGCGGTTGCCGAGGAATGCGCCGTTATCTGTGAAACAGCCGACTATGTCATTAGAAGTTACGGTTGTGCCATGGAAATAAGAAAAAAATTCGGCTTGCCGTTGCATAAATAAGTTATAATGATCTATAATATAAAAGGTTCGGGATGTATGCAGGTTGTACGTGCCGGACGGTTGACCTTCATTGCGCAGGATCAGAAATTTCACTTCTGAGAGAATATGTGCGGGGGGAGGGAGAAAACATGCTGATTCAGGTTAACTACGCTGACGGACGTAACGATTATGTCAAGGGTTTTGTATTGGACAGGTTGATCGAGACGAAGGAAATAGTCAAGTTCAAGCGCAGTTCAGGGTGGGTGACCATTGGAGTAGATCCGGTGCGCACCACCCGGCGTGAGCTGAAGACCAAGTTCGGCTGGTGATAAACGTTGCAGCATAAGCTGCAGCGGTGAATGTTCCTAATGCGACTCATGGACAACAGTTTATGGGTAGTTATGTAAGTAGCGCGGAAAAATATGGTGGACAATAAAAAGGGTTGGATCGTGTGACAACGATCCAACCCTTTGTTTTTTTGGAGGCGGCGAGCGGATTTGAACCGCTGAATAAAGGTTTTGCAGACCTCTGCCTTACCACTTGGCTACGCCGCCGCTTATCACA
>MGZK01000180.1 GCA_001802125.1 Geobacteraceae bacterium GWC2_55_20 | reverse complement strand
GACGATCAGCGACGGATACAGTTTGAACAACTCCCGATCAACCTTGAAGGGAGAAGTTGCCGACGTCGTGGCGGCCACGGCAACCGCGCATATCGTCACAAGCGCCGAAGTAACAAGTGAAACAATCTTCAGTTTTTTGGCCATGTCTTTCTCCTTCTTGTAGTTTGATTATTGTAGTTTATTAATTTAATAAATTATTATGTATTAATTATCAAGTCAAGCGCTTTTTAGCTCCGGGCTGACCGCAAACGCTAAAAAATCATAAATCATGTTGATAAGTTAGCGGTTTAGGCGAAGATTTCATCGTAGATAGCAAGAAGCCGGAGCATGTATTTGCAATCCGGTTTTACAACCTGAATATTGTCGAAATTATTTACATATTGGTCCGGTTCGGTGAGTCGCTCGGCCAACATGCTTAATTGGAAGGGAAAATTTACTGGCATGATAATTGTAATATTTTAATAGAGCTGACTCGAACGAGCCTGCAAACTAATGTATGGATATCCACCAGATTCCATCAATTAAATATTTCGGGAGATCTGACATGAAAAAAAAACTGACGGCCTTATTCTTGGCAATGCTGCTGTCGCTGGTTTTCGCAGGCATGGCGCAGGCGACCTACTATCACTTCGAGGATTATCGGCCGGACGATGTCAAATTCAACGGGGAAACCACGTATACTTGGACCTTTAACCTTAATTTTGACAATTTAATGCTCTGGGAGATTCCTGCCGTACCTTTAGTAAATAGCGGCGATGACTGGGATAGTTCACTAGGTAAAACAGGTCAGATGGGAGCAAATGACATATTGCATCGTGCCTATTTGACCATGAAGTTTTGTAATACGGATAATGAGAAGATTGACTTAAAACTCGATCTTACCGATACGATCAGCTGGCTTCTCAGTCAAGGGGGTCTCCACAATCAAACAATAACTAACCTTGATTCTCTACCTGATGAGCAGAACGCACCCGGTACACTAAATGTATTTTCATACTTGGAGGATGATCACTTGCTTAATGTCACAATTACGAATACGTCCTTGACCGGGGATTTCACGGTTGACAAGATGAACCTGGCCGGTTGTTACGAATCTGACCCGACACCGGTGCCGGAACCGGGCACAGTAGTCTTGCTGGGGGCGGGGCTGGCAGGAATGGCGGTCGTGTTGCGCAGAAGAGCCAAAGCCGCGGCGGACAGAACCTGACGGCATACTTTACATTCCTCATCAAGACGCAGACAGGGGGACGACCGTGATGGTTGACCCCCTGTCTGCGTTTGATCCTGTTTTAAACCTCTCAGGCGTTCAGTTCCGCGATCCGCGCTTTGGCCTCATCGGTGATGAAATCCCATAATCCCAGCCCCTGCAGCGTGGCCACGGTCGGGATGCCCGATTCGTTCCAGCCCCGCTCTTCGTAGTAAACCTTGACCAGTTTCTTCAAGTCGGCCACCCGCTCCCGCATCAGTAGTTCACGCTTTTCCGTGGTCGGCATGGACTGCACCTGCTCCAGAGGTTTTGACAGGATCCTGACCAGTTCGCCATCGTTGTATTCAGCCTCGGCATCGTAGAAGGCATCTTCGGTCGGCCCAATGGCACGTTCCGGGATCCAGTCCTTCTGCGCGGTATCCCGGCCGAAACGAAGTACGTTCATCACACGCTGCAGGTTGATGTCGCGGTCAGTCTGGGCAAAGATCTCCTGCCAGGTCAGATCAGCGCCGAGCATGGCATTGTAGAAGTCGGCGTAGATCTCCTGCGAGGCCGGGTTGATATGGGCATCGGCTCCCAGGGTTTTGGCGGATTCCGGGTTGAACACATCCACCCAGGGCAGCTTGCACAACCCCAGGTTGTCGTTGCCCAGCCGCACCCTTGGAAAAGTCATCAGCGCCTTGGCCTTGTCCTCAAAATTGGGGAAGGCCCCCAGCAGATCGACCTTGATCAGCCAGGCAGCGGCGTGGTGCGCGCCGATATCGCTGGCGGCTGCGTAGGAACCCTGCATCGAGAGCGAACGGTGAGTGCGGTAGAGCGAGAACGGCAGCCCCTTGGTCTGCATGGCAAAACGCTCCAGCTCGCCGCGGACGTCAACCCCGCTCCGCTTGCGGTACATCTCCACCACCAGGTCCACCACCGCTCCCATGCCCTTGCCGGCGGCTTTTGCCAGGGCACCATCGCCATTGGCGATGCGGTGCAGGAAGGTCATGGCGGCACCCTCGTTGCCGAATTCCAGTTCCAGGCCATCGGCCTCTTCACGGTTCAGGTAGCCGCGCTGGAAACATTCCATCAGGAACGAGATCAGCACACAGCTGGTGATCGTGTCGATGCCGTAGTTGTCACAGTGCCAGTTGGCCTCCATCACAAACTCCGGGCACCAGACACCGATGTTGGAGCCGAAGCCGGCAGCGGTCTCGTATTCCGGGCCGTCCACCCAGACCTTTTTCCCGGCGTGGTCGCCGGTCTTGAGCGTAACCCAGCCCCCCTTGGTACACATCAGGTTGCAGCCGGGGAAACAACCGTCCATGCCGCGGTGCTCGAAGAGGTTTTCGGCGTAGTACTTACCGGAGATATGGTCGGCGCGCGAGTCGCTGCCGGCCTGGTAGTTGTTGACCGGCAGCGACTGGTATTCGTGCTTGTTCATGAACGGAATCAGGCCGGCGCTCCCCTTGCGGTACATCTTGAGCGAGTGGGGATCGACCTCCTTGACCACCTTGTGCAGCCTGGCCCCGGCCTGTTTGGCCTTGTCCCAGTCGGCGGCGCCGTAGGGGTTCTCGCCGTGGGGATAATCGGCCAGCACCACGATGGCGCGCACGTTCTTGCCGATCATCACCGTGCCCAGGCCGGTACGGCCGGCCTGCTTGGTGCGCCAGACCCCTTTGCCGCCGTCCTGGGCCGGCTTGGTAACATCGAAGTAATGGCTGTTGATGCAACCGTAACTGGTGGTGGCCGCTCCCTTGCCGGTGGTCATGAAGGCCAAGTGGCGCCTGTCGTGCCCGGCAGCGGTGAAACGGGCGATTATCTCCTGCTCCAGGTCGAAGACCTGGTCGGTGGCGGGAATATCGGTAATCGAAACCTCGTTTTTGAATCCGTCGATCACGATCATCACGTTGTCGTCGGCCCGTCCGCTGATCTGCAGCGCGTCGAAACCGGCATACTTGAGGAAGGCCCCGAAATAGCCGCCGAAGTTGGAGACCCCGGCGATGCCGGTCAGCGGGGAGAGTGAAATTGCCATGGCCTTGGCCGTGCCCGGAAACTGTGGGATGCCCCCCAGTGGGCCATTGGCCAGGATCAGCGGGTTTTCCGGATCGGAGGCCCTGGTCTGCGCGGTGATGGATCTGTGCAGGAGATACAGCCCCAGGCCGCGCCCGCCCAGGAAGTAATTCTTGGCCCGCTGGTCCAGCGGTGTAGCCGTGCAACTGCGGCTGGTGACATCGATCGTCAGGATCTGGTTGGCGTAGCCGTTCTGAAGTTTTGCCTTGGTGTAATTCATCATACTCCCTTCGTGGTGCATGTCCGGCCGCGAGGGCGGACGTGAGAATTGTGTAAGCCGTGGTTTATGCGGGAAAAACCGCATAGAAATGACATATGAGGCGGATCATTGTCAAGCAGACGATTGCAGGGCCGCTAGCCGGCGACCTGCGCAGGTTGTTCGGTATTTCGGGCGGAGCGCTTCAGTTGATCGCTATCAGCGCATAACCCTTGTTCTGGTAGCCGATAAAAGAGTTGAACACATTGGCCACCAGCCTGACTTCCGGGATTATGGCGGCCTGCTCAACCTTGAAGACCCGCAGGGCGACGGAACAGACCTCGATGCGGACCCCCTTTTTCCTCAATTCGCGGATCAGTTCGAGCGCATCTTCATCAATTTCGGCGGCAGTCAGGAGCTTGACACCCGGTCCACGGAAGGAGACCACCATCTTCGGCTTGACCCCCTGCGCTATCAGACCATCGAAGGTTTCATTGATCAGCTTCAGATTGAAAACCAGCTTTTCGTGGTCCGGCACCCGCACATCAAAGATGACACTGGCCTTTTTGAGCCCTGCCAGCGCATCGTGGTCATCCGGCTTTTGCGCCGCGAACAACGGGTCGTGGCAGGAAACAACCGCAAGAATCAACAGTATGATTATTCTGGCAAACATGGTCTGTCCCCCCTGGCTTTTTCTGAAGTATATCATATCGATCAAGAACTTTGCCACAAAAGCCGGCCGCCCGGATTGCCTCTGGCTGGCCGAAGCGGTATATCGGTCCAAACCGGCCTTATTTTTTGACTTTCTCTCATCCCTGTGCTATAAATGTCCACTTTTTTCTTTTGTATACAGGCAATATTTAAAATACAGATACGGAGGAACAGACCATGTTCAAAGGAAGCATCGTAGCAATAGTGACACCATTCAATAACGGAGCGGTTGACGAACAGAAACTGCGCGAACTGGTGGATTTCCAGATCGAGAACGGCACTGACGCAATCGTCGCCTGCGGCACCACCGGCGAGTCGTCCACCCTGGATTACGAAGAGCATATGGACGTGATCCGCATCGTTTTCGAGCAGGCCAAGGGGCGCGTTCCGGTCATAGCCGGCACCGGCTCCAACTCCACCGCCGAAGCGATCGAACTGACCCGGAAAGCCCAGGAGCTGGGCGTAGAGGGCGTGCTGCTGGTGACCCCCTACTACAACAAACCGACCCAGGAAGGGCTCTATCGCCACTATATGGCCATCGCCGATGCGGTGGAGATCCCCCAGATCCTCTACAATGTACCCGGCCGCACCGGGGTCAACCTGCTTCCCGAGACCGTGGCACGTCTGGCGCCCCACAAGAACATCGTCGCCATCAAGGAGGCCACCGGCTCGCTGCAGCAGGCTTCCGAAGTAATGGCACTGTGCGGCAACCAGATCGACGTTTTCTCCGGCGACGACTTCATCACCTACCCGATGATGGCCTGCGGAGCCGTGGGTGTGATTTCGGTACTGGCCAACATCATGCCCAAGACCGTGGGCGACCTGACCGACGCCTTCTTTGCCGGCGACCTGGCCAAGGCCCGCCAACTGCACCTGGATACGCTCAAGATCGGCAACGCCATGTTCATCGAGAGCAACCCGATCCCGGTCAAGACCGCGCTGGGGCTGATGGGCAAATGCTCCGACGAGGTCAGGCTGCCGCTTTGTCCCATGGGCGAAGCCACCAAAGCCAAGTTGACCGCCATCATGAAAGAATACAAACTGATTTAACAACAATTTCAGCCACAGAGGACACAGAGGACTCAGAGAAAAGCTAAAAAAATTGGTGTAACCCGAAAATGTTTTGTTTTGATTTACCCCTGTATCTTTCCTGCTTTTGACTCTCTCTGTGCTCTCTGTGTCCTCTGTGGCTAACAAAGAGGTTTCCTATGATTAAAGTAGCCGTTTGCGGCGCTGCCGGGCGTATGGGCCAGCGCATCATCAATTCCATCATCGAGTCCGAAGGGGCCGCGCTGTGCGGCGCCCTGGAGCGTCCCGGCCATCCGGCCATCGGACAGGACGCCGCCCTTTTGGCCGGTTGCGGCAAGTCCGACGTGCATATCACCGACAGCCTGAATGCGGTGGTGGCCGCCTGTGACGTGCTGATCGATTTCACCTCACCCAAGGTTTCGCTGAAGAATCTGGAAGTCTGCGCGCTGCACAAGAAGTCGATCGTGATCGGCTCCACCGGCTTCACTCCCGAAGAGCGCGCCTTTGCCGCTGAACTGGCCAGGGAGATCCCGGCCGTGCTGGCTCCCAACATGTCGGTGGGGGTCAACGTCTGCTTCAAGGTTCTGAAGGACGTGGCCAAAACCCTGGGCGACGACTTCGACGTGGAGATCGTAGAGCTGCACCACAACAAGAAAAAAGACTCACCGTCAGGAACCGCCGTGCGGATGGGAGAAGTCGTGGCCGAGGCGCTGGGGCGGGACTACAACAAGGTGGCCAACTACCACCGAGAAGGGATCTGCGGCGAGCGCACCAAGGAAGAGATCGGCATGCAGACCGTGCGCGGCGGCGACATCGTCGGCGAACACACGGTCTACTTTATCGGCCAGGGCGAGCGCATCGAGATCTCCCACCGCGCCATGACCAGGGACATGTTCTCGCGCGGTTCCGTGCGTGCGGCCAAGTGGGTGGTCGGCAAGACTCCTGGTATCTATGATATGCAGGATGTGTTGGGTTTAAAGTAGGGTAGCGAAAGGTTAAGGACATGGCTACTACGTATCGTGAAAAAATAATTGCTGAGATAAACTCTTGCCCCGACTCAATTATGCCCGAACTCTATAAATGGGTTCATAAGCTTAAAAATGATGTCTTTGTGATTGCCAAAGAACAGATCGCTCCCTCATCAAAAACAAAAAAGCGGGCAAAATGGGATAACGACCCTATTTTGGGGATTGTCGGAATGTGTGAGAGTAATTCCGGTGATGGTTCATTGAATCATGACCAGAGTCTTTATGGTGCACACCGCCGATGACAACCTTTGTCGATACTGGTGCCTGGATAGCGCTCACCGACAGACGTGACACCTACCATCAAGAAGCACTTGCAGTTCAGAAACAATTTCAGTCTGCCAACACCCGTCTTGTTACATCCACCTATGTCATCAGCGAAACAATAACCTGGTTGCGCTATAACCTGGGGCACACTGTTGCCATGGATTTTGGCAACAAAATACTTGCGAGCAGTGTTGTTACCATTAAAGACATTGATAATGCACATTTTGCCAAAGCATTCGAACTTTTTAAAAAGTTCGAAGACCAAGCATTCAGTTTTACCGATTGCACCTCATTTGCTCTGATGAAGTCTTTAAAGCTGAAGCAAGCCTTTACATTTGACGCTCATTTTTCAACAATGGGATTTATTCTGATCAAATAACAATTTATTCACGCAACAAGGAGACATTAAGTAATGGCAAAGATCAATGACAACTACCTGAAACTCAAAGCCGGCTACCTGTTCCCCGAGATCGGCCGCCGCGTGCGCGAATTCGCCGCCGCCAACCCTGATGCAAAAGTCATCCGCCTGGGGATCGGCGACGTGACCCGTCCGCTGGCACCGGCCGTGCTCAAGGCCTTTCACGACGCCGTGGACGACCTGGCCACCACAGACCACTTCGCAGGCTACGGCCCGGAGCAGGGCTACGACTGGCTGATCAACGCCATCATCGAGAAATCCTACAAGCCGCTGGGCGTCTCCCTGAAGACCGAGGAGATGTTCATCTCCGACGGCTCAAAGTGCGACTGCGCCAACATCCTCGACATCTTCGCCCTGGACAACGTCGTTGCCATCGGCGACCCGGTCTACCCGGTCTACAACGACACAAACGTCATGATCGGCCGCACCGGCGAGGCCGACGACAAGGGCTACTATGAGAACATCGTCTACCTGCCCTGCAACGAGGCCAACAATTTCATCCCATCGCTCCCGACCCAGAAGGTGGACATCATCTATCTATGCTTCCCCAACAACCCCACCGGTACCGTGGCATCCAAGGCCGAGCTGAAGAAGTGGGTCGATTACGCCAACGCCAATGACGCCGTGATCTTCTTCGACGCCGCCTACGAGGCCTTCATCACCAATCCGGAGATCCCCCACTCCATCTACGAGATCGAAGGGGCCAAGAAGTGCGCCATCGAGTTCCGCTCCTTCTCCAAGACCGCCGGCTTCACCGGCGTGCGTTGCGGCCTGGTGGTCGTACCGGAAGAGGTCATGGGCACCACGACCAGCGGCGAGAAGTACAGCTTCAACAAACTCTGGCTGCGCCGCACCACCACCAAGTTCAACGGCG
Organism: Geobacteraceae bacterium GWC2_55_20; assembly: GCA_001802125.1. Classification (GTDB taxonomy): domain Bacteria; phylum Desulfobacterota; class Desulfuromonadia; order Geobacterales; family Pseudopelobacteraceae; genus JACRCG01. Next base: position 6,958 of record MGZK01000180.1, on the reverse strand, counting down.
CCTCCTACCCGGTCCAGAAAGCCGCTGCCGCGGTCTACTCCGACGAGGGGTGGCAGCAGACCAAAGAGATCATCGATTATTACATGGAGAATGCCCGCATCATCCGTGAAGGTCTGAGAGAAGTCGGCGTCACCTGCTTCGGCGGTGTGGATGCCCCCTACATCTGGCTCAAGACCCCGGGCGGCATGACCAGCTGGGACTTCTTCGACAAGCTGTTGACCGAATGCAATGTGGTCGGCACCCCCGGCAGCGGCTTCGGCCCCAGCGGGGAAGGGTACTTCCGGTTGTCGGCCTTCGGTCATCGTGAGAATGTGATTGAGGCGGTGGAGAGGATAAAGAAGAATTTGAAGTAATGTGGTAAGGTGAAAGGCGGCCGGTATGGCCGCCTTTATGCTTTTAAATGTTATTTTCAATCATTACGTAGTTGATGAGGTAGATTTGTGAATATAAATCCTGAAAAACGCTTTTTTCAAAAAGATACTCTTGCTTTGGAGTTAATTGATTTCCTTGAAGCAAATGAGTCAACGCTTAGCCTTGAGGAAAGTGAGATTTATTACAGCTATCCTCTGTATAGAGATTTTGAAGGTGATTTGATTCGAACCCATGTCTTAATTGTTTCAAAAAATCACGGTGTAATAGTAGTTGGAATATCGAAAGCAACAGAGACAAGTAGCGACAAAAATCTCATTGAAGCTGACAGAAATTTAGGCGATGCCTTTAACCAAATATACAGTCGCCTAATAAAGAATAAAAATCTTAAAAGAGGTAAAAGAGAACTTTTGTTTTCCACGGAGACATTTCTCTATGCTCCACTCATCAATGATTATGAAGTTGAATTAGAGTCTGATGTTATAAATAATACACATCAGCTAACTCAATACTTTGAGGAGTTGCGTGTTGACCCTATTTCCGATTTTATAGTTGAAAACATACTATCTTCAATCGATGGTGCAGGGGGAATAGTAAGAGCTAAACCTAGGATCGATTCAATTACTCCTGGCTCAAAAGGGGATATTGCAAATAAATTAGAAGCTGAAATATTGACCTTTGATAAAAAACAGAAGCATGGCTACATCTTGCCTTTAGATGGCATTGAAAGGGTTAGAGGACTTGCTGGTTCTGGCAAGACAGTCGTGTTGGCTATGAAAGCAGCGCTTACCCATTTAGAGACGCCTGATGCAACTATATTATTTACCTTCTATACCAAAAGTCTCTACCAGCACATTCAAAGATTAATAACTCGATTTTATAGGCAATTCAGTGAATTTGAACCAGATTTTGATAAAATTCACATCAAACATGCATGGGGTGGTCCTAGTATACCTGGTGTGTATTACGAGAGCTGTGTTGCACATGGTACTTCTTCAGTTTCCTACGATGAAGCAAAACGTTGTAATCCCAATCAACCATTTGATTATGTCTGTAATAAATTTCTGACGGAACAAAAAATTATCTATCCACTTTACGATTATGTTTTTATTGATGAAGGCCAGGATTTTCCAGCTTCCTTTATCAAGCTATGTTCTCGTATTAGCAAAGATTCTAAGCTTGTCCTTGCCTACGACGAACTTCAAACAATATTTCAGTTGACTGCTCCATCATATGAGGAACTCTTTGGTGACATAACACCGAAAATGGCTGAAGATGTGATTCTGTACAAATGTTACAGAAATCCAAGAGAGATCATCGTCTGTGCACATGCATTAGGATTCGGACTTTATGGGCCAAAAATAGTGCAGATGCTGGAAAACAGAGAACACTGGGAAGATGTTGGCTATGTTGTTCATGAAGGCGATTTTGTTGAGGGTAACAACATAGTAATTGAAAGACCCGAAGCTAACTCTTTGGGGATTGTATCTGCTGCATTCCCCAAGGAGGGAATCGTCTCGGCAAAAGCGTTTGAGTCATATAGTGAAGAACTAGATTTTATTGCCAAGAGTATAAGCGAAAATATTGTGCAGGGTCTTCGACCAGACGATATCATGGTTGAAGTAGTCGATGATAGGAACGCAAAAGGTTACCTTAGTAAAATTGCTGAGCGTCTTCATAAGCTGAATATACAAACGCATAATATCCATGCAGACTCATATGGTTTGAAGGACTTTCAAAAAGAAGGATGCGTCACACTTTCTACAGTCCACAAGGCCAAAGGGAATGAGGCTTTTATGGTTTATGTTATAGGGGTCGATGCTCTCTTTGCTCAGTTTTCTGGCATAAGAGCACGAAATATTTTGTTTACCGCAATGACAAGAGCAAAAGGATGGGTTTCAATAACTGGTGTGGGCGAGGCTGCTGCAAGATGTGCTGCAGAGGTTACAATGGCATTAGCAAATTTTCCTTACCTGAGGTTCAAGTACCCAAGTGAACACGAATTAAAAATAATGAAACGAGATTTGCAAGAAAACGATATCAAAAAACAAAAAATTGATAGAATTATTGATGAAATGTTATTCGATATGTCTCCAGAAGAAATAAAAAAATATCTTGATCACCGTTTCAAAACTAAAAAAACAAAATCAACTAGAGCCAAAAAATGAATTTTGGTTCTTTTAAGGCCCAGATTAACGAATGCTCTGCAATACTAAGGCATTTAGAAATGGACAATGATTTTATTCCTTGTCCCCAATACCCATCATCGCCTCGCGCATATTTTAAAGGAATGCATTACAAAGATATTTGGCGCACCTGTCTTCAAAATCGATACTACCATTTCCAGCTTTTTGATAATTCGTTATTGTATTTTGAACATATCAATTCTGACGAAGTCAGTCTTTCTTATTATGATTTCCCATATGACGCTGTAAATTATTTCGATTTTATAAATAGCTACGGATTCCTTTATGCTGATGTTGGTGATGAATTGAGAGAAGATTATGATGATTACATAACAACATGTGCTATTAAAGAGTCCGTTACTTCAATGAGATATGATGTGAGCTATGAGCAATATGATGAAGGGAAACATCCTATATCTCACTTACATATTGGGCACAATAATACTGTAAGAATCCGTACGGAAAAGCTTTTGGGGCCTCTCGCATTTCTTTATTTCGTATTAAGACAAAATTACCCTGACTTTTGGAAAAAATTTGTAAAAGAAAAAGATTGTCTGACCCTTATAAACGCAGTCCGTTTGAAGCTTGATGGACTCAATACTCGTCACCAAAAGTACAAGGCCGTTAGCCCATTAGATATGTGTGAGTTGTATTTAAATTAACTGTTTTCGAATTAAGGTCGTAGCTATTTTATTCAAAAGGCGGCCAAGCGGCCGCCTTTGCTGTTTTTTATTGCAGGCCGCAGCATTTTCGTTCACAGGTAAATTAGGGACACTTCCCATTTATTTAGAAGAGTTCTGTGGTCAGTATATATTAAATTTAAAAGGCGGCCAGTAGGTCGCCTTTGTTGTCTCAGTAAATAATTTTCTTGCCGGTAGTGTAAAGAATTTTTGGGCAACCAATGGGGTCAGGCTTGACTTTCAGACATTCGTGTTGGCACCCGGCATTCGCTTACATCAAGAAGGCGGCCAATCGGCCGCTTTTGCTGTTTCCGCTGCGCCCGGAATTCCGGGGACACTATACTTAATTCAAAAGGCGGCCAAGCGGTCACCTTTGCTGGTTCTTCTGAAAAAGTACGGTATTATGCTTTCGGGCAGATCATTACTGTAATGCATTCAGCCGCAACGTTTACTACCGGACAGATTGGGAGACGTATCATGCACCAGGAACCGACGCCGGGGCTCTATCGGCACTACAAGGGGGGCGAGTATCGAGTGATCGGCACTTCACGGCACAGTGAGACGGACGAACTCATGGTGGTCTACCGCTGCATCTACGATAACGATTCCCTCTGGGTGCGGCCGCTGGCGATGTTTCAGGAGAACGTGACGGTGGACGGCGGCGCGATGCCCCGCTTCAGCCTGGTGGCCCCCGACTCTGCTGGCAGACCGGCCGCCGCGGAGCTGATTGCCGGCCTCGGCCTGACACGCCATCCGGAGGGGGGTTGGTACCGGGAGACCTACCGGGCGACCGGGACCATCCCCGGCGCTCTCCTCTCGGAACAGGCGGCCGGCGAGCGCTCCTTTTCGACGGCGATCTATTTTCTGCTGGAGCGGGGAGACCTGTCGGCGCTTCACCGGATCAAGTCGGACGAGTTGTGGCATTTCCATGCCGGCGCACCCCTGATCGTGCATCTTATAACCCCCGAAGGCACTCGCAACTCCCTGACCCTGGGGAGCAACCCGGCGGCGGGTGAATCGTTCCAGGGGGTGGTGCCGGCTGGGTGCTGGTTCGGTGCCGAGACCACTGGAGATTTCTCCCTGGTGGGGTGCACCGTAGCCCCCGGCTTCGACTTTGCCGATTTCGAAATGGGGAGCCGCTCCGACCTGCTCAGCCGGTTCCCGGTTCATGCCGGCCTCATCAAGAGGCTGACCCCTTAAGTAAGCAGATCAAGGAGATGACCAATGAAATTCAAAATGGATCATATCGTCATTAACACGGTCGACATTGAAACAATGCTTCACTTTTACACCAACATTCTTGAACTGCCGGGCGAACGAATAGAGGAGTTCCATGACCATCAGGTTCCATTTCCGTCAGTCCGCATCACTGTTGATTCGATCATCGATCTATTCCCCAAAGGATTATGGGAAAACGACAAGCCAGAGAACGTTTGCCGTCCGAATCTCAACCATTTTTGCCTATCTACCAACAAGGCTGAGTGGGAATTGCTCCAGAAAAGGCTTAACAACAATGACATAGCGATAGATGATGGCCCGGTGAAACGCTGGGGTGCACATGGGGCAGGAATATCTATCTATTTTCGTGATCCTGAACAAAATGTCATCGAAGTGCGCTATTACGAAAGTGACGAAGCGGACAAGCCCTGCATGCTCAATTCATAGTGGATTAACAGCGGGACTGAATTCGGGGACAGCATACATAATGCAAAAGGCGGCCAAATGGTTTTACTTGCCAGGAGTTACTTTGGCCGGTAAAGATTAAAACCATGCGCGTCACGGTATCCCCATATATTCTCCTGATTCTTACTACCCTGTTCTGGGCCGGCAACTTTGTACTGGGCCGGGCAGTGAACACGGTTATTCCTCCCATCACCCTCTCCTTCTGGCGATGGGCTATTGCACTCCTCATGCTTCTGCCGTTTTCCCTGCAGCACCTGATTTCCCAACGGTCCCTGATCCAAAAGAGCTGGAAAAATCTGACTGTTTTCGGAATACTGGGGATTGCCTGCTTCAATACCTTCGTCTATATCGGCCTCCATTCCACGACCGCTACCAACGCGCTGCTGTTGAACTCGATTATTCCGGTGCTGATCGTTATCATCTCGAGGATGTACGCAGCAGTGCCGGTTTCACGAGCTCAGGCCACCGGTATCCTGATGTCTCTTGCAGGGGTTGTTATCATTATCTGTCGCGCCGATGTTACCCGTTTACTGGCCCTGCGGGTTAACGGCGGAGATCTGTGGGTACTCCTGGCGGTTGTCTGCTGGGCGATTCATACTTTCCGCCTCCGGCTGCGTCCTGCAGAACTCCATCCGTTGAGTTTTCTCTCCGCAATCATCGCCATCGGCCTCGTATGCATTTTTCCGTTTTATCTCTGGGAAATCAGTGGTGGCGGCAGGGTCTCCCTTGATCTCATTTCCTGTGTCAGCATTCTGTACGTGGGCATTTTCCCATCGATACTGGCGTATCTCTTCTGGAATCAGGCTGTCGTGGAACTGGGCCCTAACAGGGCAGGGCTGTTCATCCATCTGATGCCGGTCTTCGGTACCATCCTGTCAATCGTGTTTCTGGGGGAATCTCTGCAGCTTTTCCATCTGGTGGGAATATGTCTGATCTCTCTCGGGATTTATCTGACCACTGCAAGGCGTAAAGCTTGACGACACCGCCCTGCGGGAGTAATTTCCATGCCACAAAAAGTCGCAAAACAGGAGGTAGACCATGCAGGTCATCGGTATCAACGGCAGTCCCCGCAAGCAATGGAACACGGCAACCCTGGTGGCAAAGGCCCTGGAGGGGGCCGCAGCGCAAGGGGCCCAGACGGAACTGTTCCACCTGTACGACCTGGACTTCAAGGGGTGCACGAGCTGCTTCGCCTGCAAGACCCGGGGAGGGAAGAGCTACGGCCGCTGCGCCATGCAGGACGGCCTGACGCCGGTGCTGGACAGGATCGCCACGGCCGACGCCCTGGTGGTCGGTTCGCCGGTCTACTTCGGCTCGGTCACCGGCGAGACGCGCAGCTTTATCGAACGGCTGCTGTTCCCCTACCTGACCTACACCGTCCCCTACGGCACCCTCTTTCCGCAGAAGCTGGCCACGGCCTTCATCTACACCATGAACGTCACTGAAGAGCGGAGCAGGGAGTTCGGCTACGAATACTTCATCAAAATGGACGAACGCTATACACAGCTGCTGCTCGGCACCGCCGAGTCGCTCTGCGCCTTCGATACCTGCCAGGTGGACGACTATTCGAAAGTGGTGATCGAGAGCTTCGATCCGGTGCACAAGGCGAAGCGGCGGGCGGAGGCGCTGCCGCTGGATTGCCAACGCGCCTTCGAGATGGGGAGACGGCTGGCCGGGGCGGAGACCGTCGCGGCGTAGAGGCAACGTACGAGGATACCACGCTTGATGCACAAGGCGGCCAATCGGCCGCCTTTGCCGTTTCTCTGCTTGAAATTTCCCGCCGAAATAATCCACCCCCCCCCTGTACATCCTGGCAACAATAACGGAATGCACAGTCACCGAGGTGATGGCGCGGGGGGAGCTGGACAACCTGGCCGGGGCGAGCAGGCCGCTGGACCTGGAGGAGTTCCCGGAGTATCGGGACAGAATCATATACCGCCCCGGCGGGTAAGGTGTTCTCATTCAGTACAACCCATCCAAGCGCTCTGCTCGCCCATGCTTCCCCGATTTATCCTGCTGGCAACAATATTTGTTTCGACA
>MGZK01000179.1 GCA_001802125.1 Geobacteraceae bacterium GWC2_55_20 | reverse complement strand
GTCACCACCCAGCCGCTGGCCGGCGCCCATGGCGAGATGACCGGCATTCTGCTGATTGCCGCCTACCACGCCTCCAGGGGCAACAAGTCCAAAAAGAAATACGTGGTGGTGCCCGATTCGTCGCATGGCACCAACCCCGCTTCGGCCTCGATTGCCGGTTACGAGATCATCACCGTGCCGACCGCGTCCTATGGCGACATGGATATCGAGCTGTTCAAGAAGGCCATGAACGATGAAGTTGCCGCGGTGATGATGACCTGTCCCAACACGCTGGGGCTGTTCAACCCGCATATCAAGGAGATCAGCGACATCGCTCACAGCCATGACGCGCTGATGTACTACGACGGCGCCAACCTGAACGCGATCATGGGCAAGGTCAAGCCGGGCGATGTGGGTTTTGACGTGATCCACGTCAACCTGCACAAGACCTTCGGCACGCCCCACGGCGGCGGCGGTCCCGGCGCCGGTCCGGTGGGGGTCAAGCGGGAACTGATCCCGTTCCTGCCGCAACCGCGCATCGTGATGAACGACGCCGGGCAATTCCTGATGGAAGACCAGAAAGCCGGTTCGATCGGCCGCACCGCCAATTTCTTCGGCAACTTCTCGGTTATGGCCAAGGCCTACGCCTACATCATCATGCTGGGGCGCGAGGGGCTGATCCAGGTCTCGGAGCAGGCGGTTCTGAACGCCAACTACATCAAGGAACGGCTCAAGGCCTACTACGACCTGCCCTATGACATGACCTGCATGCACGAGTGCGTATTCTCCGCCAGCAAGCAGCTGGAGCATGGCGTGCACGCCATCGATGTGGCCAAGTTCCTGATCGACAAGGGTTATCACCCCCCCACGGTCTACTTCCCGCTGATCGTCAAGGAAGCGATCATGATCGAGCCGACCGAGACCGAGAGCAAGGCCACGCTGGACGCCTTCATCGACGTGATGATCGAAGCCGCCATGACCGCCGAGACCAATCCCCAGATGCTGCACGATGCGCCGGTTACGACACCGGTCGGCAGGCTGGACGAAACCAAGGCGGCCAGGGAACAGAACGTCTGCTGTATCGGGTGATTCTGTAAATGAGCAGGTAAATATACGGGGCGAAGCGGTTTTGATCCGCTTCGCCCCGAACCTTATTCCAGTCCAAATCAAGGTTATTCCAAGGAGCCGCCATGACCGAATCTACCGAACGCAGCGACCTGGCCGGATATGCCTGCACCAGCGCCGCATCACTCGGACGCAAGCATGCCGAAGATTTCCGCGACAACCGTCCCGCCTTTGAACGCGACCGCGATCGCATCATCCACTGTGCCGCTTTCCGACGCCTGGAATACAAAACCCAGGTGTTTGTCAACCATGAGGGTGATTATTACCGTACCCGCCTGACCCACTCGCTGGAAGTGGCCCAGATCGGACGGGCCATTGCCCGAAGGTTGCGCCTGAACGAGGAGTTGACCGAGGCGCTGGCGCTGTCCCACGACCTGGGGCACACCCCCTTCGGCCACACCGGTGAAGAGGTGCTGAATCGCCTGATGCAGGGGAGCGGCGGCTTCGAGCACAACCTGCAGTCCTTCCGGGTGGTTGACGAACTGGAGGAACGCTATCCCGGTTTCAACGGCCTTAACCTGACCTGGGAGGTGCGAGAAGGGATCATCAAGCATTCCTCTCCCTTCGATGCCCCCACCGAAACCATGGCCGAATTCATGCCGGGGGTGGTCTCCTCGATCGAAGGGCAGATCATCAACTATGCCGATGAAATCGCCTACAACAACCACGATATCGACGATGGCCTCAAATCAGGGCACATCACGCTGGCAATGCTGGAGCAGGTCGAACTGTGGCGGGAAGTCAGCGCCGGCGTGCGCGGGAAATACCCGTCAATCGACGACAAACGCCTGGTGTTCCAGACCATCAGCGCCCTGATCGGAATTCTGATCAACGATCTGTGTGAAACTGTATGCAACAACCTGAAGCAGTATGATATAAAATCAATCGACGATCTGCGCCGCGTCAACCGGGCCGTGGTCCATTTCAGCGACTCGATCACCGCCCGCAACCTGGAGTTGAAGCGCTTCCTGTTCCAGTTTCTTTACCGCCATCACAAGGTGGACAAGATGCGGGTCAAGGCCGAAATTTTCATCACCCGCCTGTTCGAGACCTACCTGCGATATCCCAACCTGCTGACCCCCAAATACCAATCCCGCCTGGAGCGTTTCGGCCTGCAGAGGGTGGTCTGCGACTACATCGCCGGCATGACCGACCGTTTTGCGCTGGATGAGTACAAGCGGCTGTTCGAACCGTACGAGCGGGTGTAGCTGTAGTGGTGCTGTTGGAGTCGGCAAAACAATTTACTCAGTCATTGAGTAAAATGCGTTGAAAACTATATGAAGCCGCCTGGAATCCGGATCAGAAGGAGAGGAACAGATAATGGATAAGGACTGTTTTAGCCTGGAGATGGCGGTGCGCGATTACGAGTGCGACCTGCAGGGTGTGGTGAACAACGCGGTCTACCAGAACTATCTGGAACACGCCCGGCATGAGTACCTGAAGACGATTGGCATCGATTTCGCGGCGCTGACTGCGCAGGGGATCAACCTGGTGGTGACCAGGATCGAGATTGACTACAAGACCTCCCTTGCCAGCGGCGACCGCTTCCTGGTAGAAGTGCGGCTGGAGCGGATCTCCCCGGTACGGATCGGATTCCGCCAGGATATTTACCGCCTGCCGGATCGCAAGCTGGCGGTAAAGGCTCTGGTGACCGGTACCGCCCTGAATGCCAAGGGACGGCCGCAGTTGCCGGAGGCGATGAAGGATATTCTGGACAGGGTTTGATTAACGGATTGAATCTTATAATAGTAGAAACCTTGTGGGTTTATAGATATATAAACCCGGCTCTAATCGGTGATCTACGAGTTGTACGAGAATATAATGAAAAAAGACAAAAGAGAACTTCAAGAAGATATTTGCAGAAAATTTGGTGCAATGCCAGAGCTACCCGTGGCGGAAACCAAACTCGGAATTTCTGGAAATATTAAGTCAGGAAATCTGCCTATAAATGGTCTACGCCATCCACCGTCTAAAAGCACGTGCGGGTGGTACATCTGGGCTGGTGAAGAAATTTCGGAAGATCCTGAATTCTTCTTACCATTACATGTAAGTCATATTGAGGACTGGTGTCCGGAGGTGGTTCAGTACTTGGCCCTGCCGCCGGGATGGCGCTTTCAAATAGCTCCAGGATATGAAGACGTTTGGTACGACGAGTCATTGCTTACTCTTGGCTGAAACGTACAGCACTCGGGTGCTGCTGTTTCCGCTTCGCTCCACAGCAGACCCTCAAGCCGTTATTGAGCAGAAGAGATAATAAATGAATGAATCCGGCAAAAACAAATTTCTCGTAGATGCTATTCAAACGGCCTATCTATGGCGTCACAGCGATTTTTACGGTCAGCATGACGCGGCGATTCGGGCTTTGAGCAAGCGACATTCTGCGAAGGGTCTGAATATTTCAGAATGCGAGCAAGCATTCAATCTTGGACTTTCTGTTGTCATAGAGGCAGAGGACATAATCAATAAAATGCCAAACACAAAATATCCATCAGAAACAGAAGCAAGGAGTGTTGCTGCTGAAATCGCTTCCAATGTCCAGCAGTCGATACCGGAGTGTCCAACGGAGATGGTGGAGTATGCGATAGGGATGCTCTTCTGGATGCCATTAATGAGATAAATGCCCAACCCGCGCTCAGACCATGACCGGGGACACCTCTGGGGTCAGGCTTGACTTTCAGATATTTGATGTTAATCTACCGCCATGGCTCGAAAACCCCGCATACATTTTCCTTCTGCCCTGTACCACGTTATCCTTCGCGGTAATGCAGGTGATCCGATTTTCTTTTCCGATCAGGATCGGTATCACCTTTACCATATCTTCCAATATGCTGTTGAAAGGTTTGACTGCCGGATACATGCATTTTGCCTGATGAGAAACCATATCCACTTTGTCGTTCAAACAGGTGACATTCCGCTGTCCCGGATTATGCAAAATGTCTCACTTCGCTACACAAAGTGGATCAATTATTCTCAATCCCGTACCGGGCATCTCTTTCAAGGCCGATATAAGGCGCTGCTTATAGATGCTGACGCTTATCTGCTTGAACTCGTACGGTATATTCATTTGAATCCGGTTCGGGCCGGAATTGTGGCTGCTACGGATGAATATCCGTGGAGCGGCCACGGCGCCTATCTCGGGAAAGAACTCTTGCCGTGGCTTACTACCGATTACGTTTTGTCAATGTTTTCACCGGGTGCAGAACATGCCCGGAAGGTATATGATTCGTTCGTTAAAGATGGAATTGGCGAAGGGAAACGTAAAGAATTTCATAGCGGAACCTGTGAAGGGCGAATACTGGGTTCCGATTCTTTCACTGATGAAATTCTATCAATGGTTGACCAGAAAAGCGAACAAGAGTACTCATTGCCAGAGGTTATCGCAACAGTCTGTGCTCACTTTCACATTTCCGAAGAATTGCTTAAAGCAGCGGGAAAGACGCGCCCCATGACTGAAGCAAGGGCCGTTGCCGCTGCCATTGTGCAGACTGCTCCTCATCTTCGATTAACCGATCTGACAAAGTTGTTGGGACGAGATATATCGGCGCTTGGTAAAGCTGCACAGCGAATTGCAGGTGATGTTAAGAAGCGGCGGATAGTTTCGGAACTGGTTGATGCCATGCGTAAGGAGTGTTGCAAATGTCCGAAACTCTAACCTGACCCCAGAGGTTTCCCCTGATTGAAGTAAAAGGTTTGTCTGGTTCTTCATTTTCTGTGGAACTTACGCCTAACGAATATAAAGTTTTTATGCAACAGAAAGATGACTATCGCCTTGCGGTAGTCACAAATGCATTGGAAACTCCTGCGCTATCTATATGTCGCTATAGCAAAGAGCAAGATTCTTGGGTCATGGAAGGGGCTATAAAAGGTAAAATCGACATACAAACCAAACAGAGTGCATCGATAAAATGCATCTAAATAATCAGAAATGTTTCAGCGTGATTTAAGATGAATATTCAACCAACGGCAGCACCGGTCAGCGGGAAAAAGCCCCCGCCGAGCCGGTGTGCCTTATCACGTTGTCGCGGAAGAAATAATGACAGAAAGAAAATTTGATAGCGCGGTTGTACTCGTTCGCAGTTTTTTTGAAACTGTGCCCTTAGCGTTTTCTTTTCTAGCATCGGAAACTGGGAGTTGCTCTACATCCACAGTACTAAAACAGGCCACGCCTAAAGGGTTTGAGCTGGTTAAGCCAGAGGATATCACGCAATGCTTTTTGGCTGTATGGCAATTTAAAACAAAGAACCTTCACGGTGAAGTCAAATTTGGCGACCGAGAATATGCAGTCTCAGTTGTGGTTTCTTCTGTTGAACTTGAATCGGATTTTGCGCTTTGGGAGTGGAGTGAAATCTCGAAAGGAGCGCTCAGCTCCAGCGATGGTCAGTTCTGTAGTACCGTTATCCGTCTCAAGGAAGAACTTGAACGACATGCACAAGCTTTGAAAATACTTCAAAGCAGAATTATCAAATCCTCTGAGAGTGACTTGGCGCCCCTTAGAACAGCACGTTCAAATAGATTGGACGAGTGGTTAGCTCAGAATAGACAAGCTGAACATGTGCGGGCGCGAAGTACCGCAGACGAGGCATTTAGACAAAAAAACTACGAAGCCGTTATACGTTATAAGAGCATTAGAACCTTATGAGACGGAGTTAACGCCAGCAGAAATGAAAAAGCTTGAATTTGCTAGGAGTAGTAGAGAGGCTTAAAAAGCTCCCAACAATCGGCAAGACCGGCCCCCCAGAGGTTTTTCCCTCTTTAGGGGAGTCTTGAGTGACGCTGTTATCTATTTATCGATTGACACTTTTTCACCATCCCCCGAAGCCCGCGTATTCCGTGCGGTCTTAGAAATATCAGGTTCCATCTCCCAGCATCCTTGCAAAAAAATCATCAGCCAGATTGACAGGTTTTGAATCACTTTCTGTATCGTCACTTGATGTTTTGCTCAGCAGGTGCTCTGGTATCTCGGCCAGGAAACGGCTCGGCTTGCGTTCCTCGATGGCGCCATACTTGCGGCGGGTCAGGCAGCGCGAAATGGTCAGGTATCTCCTGGCCCTGGTGATGCCGACGTAGCAGAGGCGGCGTTCCTCGGCCACGGTCGGATCTTCCTCGATCGAGCGTTTGTGCGGCAGCAGTTCCTCCTCCATCCCCACCAGCCAGACATGGCTGAATTCCAGCCCCTTGCTGGAGTGCAGCGACATCAACGTGACCGCGTTCAGGCCATGTTCCTTGCCGCCCTCGGCCGGTTTGTCCTCATCCATCAGCGAGATCCGCTCCAGGAAGGCCGAAAGCGTTCCGCGCGGGTTGCGGGCTTCATAGTCGGCCAGCGAGTTGACCACCTGCTCGATGTTTTCGATCCTTTTCCGTGCCTGGGCGGCGTCGTTCAAGGTGCGATACATTTCGTCCTCGATCCGCAGATGATTGAAGAGGGTATTTACCTGGGCCCCCATGTTGTGCGAGGTGAAGCGGTTTATGACGTCTTTCATCATCGCGTGGAAGGCCAGCACAGTTTTTTTGCATGAGGCCGATATTTCGGTGATTTCGTTGACCCGCCCCAGAGTTTCAAATAGCGCCACGTCATGTTCCATAGACCACTGGTTCAGTTTTATCAGCGTGGTGTCGCCGATGCCGCGGCGCGGAAAGTTGATTATCCGCAGAAGCGAGGCCTCGTCGCTGGGGTTGTCGATAACCTTCAGGTAGGCGATGGCGTCCTTGACCTCCTTGCGCTCGTAAAACTGTTGTCCGCCGATCACGACATAGGGGATGCGCTCCATGCGCAGCTTCTCCTCGAAGGCGCGGCTCTGGGCGTTGGAGCGGTACAGGATCGCCAGGTCGGACCAGAGCAGCTTGTCGCGATACTGCTCCAGCATGATAGCTTCAACAACCTTGGCCGCTTCGTCCTCTTCGCTGTCGGCCACCAGCAGGTCGATTACCCGTCCAGCTCCGCTGGCGGTCCAGAGCGCCTTGTCGGTGCGCAGCGGGTTGTTTTTGATCACGCTGTTGGCGGCGTCCAGGATCGAACCGGTGGAGCGGTAGTTCTGCTCCAGCTTGATCGTGACGCAGCCGGGGTAGTCCTTGGCAAAATTGAGGATGTTTTCGACCTCGGCTCCGCGCCAGCCGTAGATCGACTGGTCGTCGTCACCGACGACGCAGATGTTGCCGTGTTTTTTGGCCAAAAGCGAGATCAGCAGGTACTGCGAGGCGTTGGTATCCTGGTATTCATCGACCATGATGTAGCGGAAACGCTCCTGCCAGAAGTTGAGTATGGCCGGGGTTTTCAGCAGTCCGACAGAGAGCATGATGATGTCGTCGAAGTCGATCGCATTGAAGCCCTTCAGCAGCTCCTGGTAGCGGGGATAGACGGCTGCCACCGCAATCTCCAGCGGGCTGCTGTGATCCGGAGTGAAATCCTTCGGTCCGATCAGGCGGTTTTTCAGGCCGGAAATCTTCCAGAGGATCTGGTCCGGGTCGATCTTTTTCGGGTCGATGTCCCGTTCACGGACCGCCTGGCGGATCACGCCGGCCTGGTCGGAGCTGGAATAGATCGAGAAGTTGGGTTTGAAGCCCAGGGCGCGGATGTCGCGGCGCAGGATGCGCACACCCAGCGAGTGGAAGGTTGAGATTACGATCCCCTTGGCCAGCGGACCGGCCATGGCGCCGACACGTTCGTTCATCTCCTTGGCGGCCTTGTTGGTGAAGGTCACCGCCAGGATGTTTTCGGCCGGAACCCGCTTGTCTTTCAGCAGGTGCACGATGCGGGTGGTGATGACCTGGGTCTTGCCGGAACCGGCCCCGGCCAGAATCAGCAGGGCGCCTTCGGTTGTATTGACAGCACGTTGCTGCGGTGGGTTGAGTTTTTTCATGGTGGATATTGTTTATCATAGTTGAAGGCCAGGATGCAAATCGGTCCGGCGGAAATATAATCCTGTTTTGTGTCATATTTGAAACAGTTATGTAGCTGCCATTAATAGACGGTGCCTGACGCTCTAATTTGCTTGTAGCCCCCAGGCAGATGTGTTAGAAAATACAGTAATAATCCCGAATGGATGGCCGTGGAAATCTCATTCATAAATATAGATATTTTAACATCTCAAGCAAGTATGAATGATATTGACGAAATGTTTGTTAATGGCAAAAAGCTAAATTGGATAACTTGGATTCTGCTGATTCTATAGGTAAATAAATGGACAAACTGCATATCATACCGCGCTTAAACTCCTCCGATGCAGATGCAGAAAGTGGAAACATTCAAAAGGTCCGTGGTATCGGCAAGCGTTTTCTTGTCAACAAGCTCAATTACATAAATTTCCAGGATCGAACTGTCCTGATAAATCTGAAACATACCAAGTTCGAAAGTACCCTGTCGCTTACGGCGAAACCGCTCCCCTGTGCCGGTGACAAGCTTGATTGTGTCTGGAGCGAGCCGACCGATCCCTGGATTTTGAAGTCGCACTCCTTTCAGAACATGCTGATCACTGACGGCAAGAAATGCCTTCAGGTCAATCCGGAAGTTATCAGCATCGACGAGCTGGGCATCAGTCTGCTGTTGCCGGAAGTCTGCAATGAAATTAATTCAAGAAAGGCCAAGCGCTACCCCAGTAGCGGCATACAGGCCACAGTCACCCAGAGCAGCGCCGTATTTAAAGGAACCCTGCTTGATTCCAACCCCATGTCTTTTTGTGCCCAGGTTACCTCGACTTCACCCCAGGCTTTCCAGTGGATTAATTCTTCATCACCGGTCAGCCTGCATCTTCACGCCGAGAGTGAGCTGCTCTATTCCGGCGAATGCAGGATCATCAGGCAGGTGGTTGATCGGGACGTCGTTACATTCGTGCTGTCCCCGGTCAGTGACCGCATCCAGAGGTACAGGCCGAAACAGTTCCGCAGTACCAGGCATGTGCTGGTCCCTTCTCCCAGCGTGGTGTTCGTCCATCCGTTGACCGGCAAAAATGTTAATCTTAAAACCATAGATATCTCCGGCTCGGGCTTTTCGGTGGAGGAGTCGGCGGGCAATTCCCAGCTGTTGGCCGGTATAATAATTCCGGAGCTCGATTTGAGTTTTGCCCAAAGCTTCCGGATCAAGTGCCGTGCGCAGGTGGTCTACCGGAATACCAGCGGTGAAGGGCTAAAAGATGGTGTCGTGAGATGTGGACTGGCGATTCTCGACATGGCCATGGATGACCATGTCAGGCTGTTGTCGCTGCTTCACCAGGCGGATAACAGCAATTCATACGTCTGCACCAGCGTGGATATGGATGCGCTCTGGAACTTTTTTTTCGAAACCGGTTTCATCTATCCTGAAAAATATGCTTTCTTTCAGTCCAACAAGCACGAAATCAAGCGCATCTATGAAAAGCTGTATAACCACAACCCCGCCATAGCACGGCATTTCATCTATCAGGACAAGGGCGTTATCCTTGGGCACATGTCCATGGTGCGTCTGTACGAAAACTCCTGGATGATTCACCACCATGCCGCCAACAAGACCGAGTCGATGAAGGCCGGCCTGATGGTGTTGAAGCAGATCAGCTGCTACCTGAATGATCTTTACCAGCTCTACTCGGCTCATTTGAAGTATGTTTTTTATTATTTCAGACCGGAGAACAAGTTTCCGAACCGGGTGTTTGGAGGGTTTGCCAAGGAAATCAACGATCCTCACGGTTGCTCTCTCGACAAGTTCGCCTATTTTCATTATCACAAGGCCGGGTTTGATCAAGAACAACTGCCGGAACAGTGGACGTTGAAACCGACGCAGTCCGGCGATTATGCCGAATTGAAGCGCTTCTACCGTCATGTTTCCGGCGGTCTGATGATTGACGCCTTCGATCTTCAGCCGGGAAGTTCCCCCACGGATGGACTGTCCGAAGAGTACCAGCGGCTGGGGTTCAAAAAAGAAAAACATCTCTATTCTCTTGCCGAAGAAGGTGAGTTGAAGGCCGTCATCATGGCAAATGTTACCGATATCGGTCTCAATATGGCCAATCTTACCAACTGTGCGACCGTGATGCTGATCGATATGACCGTGCCTGGAAGCGTGATTGAATCGGCTCTTTCGTGCGTGGCGGACGATTATGAGCATCAGGAAATGCCGGTTCTGATGTTTCCCGCGTCATATGCCGAGAACATCTGCCTGCCGGTTGAAAAGGTTTACACTCTCTGCATCATGAATCTGCATTATACCGATAAGTTCATAAAATTCTGTGATAACGGTTTCCGCTTTGTCCAGAAAAACATTGAAGTCGAGTTGCCCGGGATTAGCGCCTGATGAGCTCAGCAATCTACAACAGCAGGATAATTGACTATTATGTCAGGCTTATAACCAGCAAGTACAGTTATGTGAACGTCAGCGAACTGTTGCACCATGCCGGCATGAAAGCCTATGAAGTCGCCGACCAGGGGCATTGGTTCACCCAGGAGCAGATCGATCTTTTCTATGAAAAGCTGGTCCAACTGACCGGGAACGAGAACATTGCCAGGGAAGCCGGCCGTTACGCGGCATCTCCGGCTGCGCTGGGAGTAATGAGGCAGTATGCTCTCGGTTTGATCGGCCCCGCCAATGCCTTTGAATTGATAAACAAGGCCACGTCGAATTTTACAAAGTCGTCGAACTACGAATCCCGAAAGATCTCTTCAAACAAGGTGGAGATAACCGTTACACCTCGTATCGGAATCGTCGAAAAGCCTTTCCAGTGCAAAAACAGGATCGGTTTTTTCGAGGCGCTGGTGGTTGTGTTCGGTTTCAAGCTTCCCCATGTCCAGCACCCCGAGTGCATCTTCAACGGCGGCGAGTCGTGCCGTTATATCGTGACCTGGGAAAGATCACTGTCGGTATACCTGAGGCGGGTGGGGATAGCCGTAACCATTGTTTTTACTTTCATGTCGCTTTTTATGGCAGCGACCGGCCGCTGGACCGTCCTGGAGATCCTTTTGCCCCTGTTTGTATCGCTGGTATGCATACTGGCGATTGTGGTCGCCAAGATTGAGAATAGTGAAATGCAGGCCAGTCTGGACAATACCAGGGAATCGACCGAAAAACTTATCGAGCAGATCGACAACAACTACAATAACGCGTTGATGACCAATGAGATTGGCCAGGCGTTGAGTACCTGCACCAATAGTGAAGATATTCTTGCGAACGTGTGCCAGATCATGAAGAAACGGCTCAATTATGACCGTGGCCTGATCCTTATTGCGAATTCGGATAGGAGCAAGCTGGTTTTGCATAACGGATACGGCTATTCCCACGATCAGCTCGGTCTGCTGGATTCGGTCTCATTCAATCTTGACAGCCCTAATTCGAAAGGGATCTTTACAATTTCCTTTCATGAACAGAAACCTTTTCTGATAAACGATCTGAAAGAGATCGAGGAAACCCTGTCGCCGCAAAGCCAGTCATTTGTGAAAAGAGTCGGCACCCAGGCATTTATCTGCTGTCCGATTGTCTGTGAAGGAAAATCGATCGGCCTTTTGGCGGTTGATAATGTAAAAACCAAAAATCCGCTGGTTCAGAGCGATATAAGCCTGTTGATGGGGATTGCGTCCGTGATAGGCATCAGTCTGCGCAATGCCGATCTTATCGAATCCAAGGTGCGGCAGTTCAATTCGGTGCTGCAGGTTCTGTCGGCCAGCATCGATGCCCGCGATTCGCTTACCGCCGGCCATTCCGAAAAGGTTACCGAATATTCCATCGGAATCTGCAGGGAACTGAACCTTTCCACCGATGAGTGCGAGAAGATCAGGGTGGCCGCACTGCTCCACGATTACGGCAAGATCGGGGTGCCGGACGCGATCCTCAAAAAAGAGGGGAGCCTGACACCGGAAGAGTACGATACCGTAAAGGCACATGCCGGAAAAACCAGGGAAATACTGGCCAGGATCAATTTTGAGGGCATCTACCGCGAAGTTCCGGATATTGCAGGATCACACCATGAAAAGGTGGATGGCAGCGGCTATCCGCAAGGCCTCAAAGGGAGAGACGTGCCTCTGGGATCCAAGATAATTGCGGTGGCTGATTATTTTGAGGCGGTAACCGCCAAACGCCACTATCGTGCTCCCATGCCGCTTGACGAGGCGTTTCAGCTTCTACGGGACGAGTGCGGAAAACAGTTTGAAAGCCGCATTGTGGAGGCATTTCTAAGTTATTATTCCAAGGCTTACCAGTACGTGCCGCCAACCCGGGACGAGCCTGCCGTCTTCAGTGTCAGGGGCGGGACCAGGGTTTCGTCCAGTGTGCCGGTCTCGTTCATCGTGGATGGAAACAGCTACGATGCCGTCAGCAGAGATCTGAGCATGAAGGGGATTTTTGTCGCTAGTCATGAAGACGTGCATGAGGGAACGCCGATTGAAATCTGCATGACTCTTCCGGACAATTTCCAGACAGTCGAGGCAAGAGGACGAATCGCCTGGGTGAACCGTCGCCAGGAAATCAAGAAAACTACCTTGCCGACCGGCTTCGGGATCGAGTTGCTGGAGTTCAAGGAAAAAGCGGAAAGATTCATGGAAGAGTTTATCAGCCGCTGTGCGCTGGAAAATTGAAGTCAGAGGTGAATTTCACAGACAATTGATCAGGTCGGTGGTTTGATTCCCCTGCAGGAAATGACCGGTGTATATGTAAAACGGCGCGGATCCGCAAAAAAAGTCTTGAATTCCTCGACAAACTCACCGTATCCGCCGGGGTATTCATCGAATCCATATCCCGAATTCTGCGCGGCCACCTCCACTTTTTTTGTCCAGTTGTATTCGTCAACCTGGTCGAGTGGTCCATAGATCAGGTGATGCATGCCGACATCCACAGCAATTTCACGGAAATCCAGGTCGTAAAGGAATGAGTAGAGTTTCCGGCCGAGAAAGGGGTCAAAATCATGGTCCCGTTCCAGCGTCTCCATGATGCCATTGATGGTTTCCTCCAGTCTGGGGCTTAGTCCGAAGTGGCTGAGGCAGTTGTAATCAAGGTCGATCAGGCAAAGAATTCCGCCGGGACGCAGAAGTCTTGACAGATTTCTCACAATTTCGCGGCTTCCCGCGCGGTGGTACTCAAGCACAAAGCGCATCCAGATGAAATCAAACTCACCCAGCCCATCCAGGGGTTCATAAAAATTCCCGCGTACAAATTCCACGCCGTTCGAGCCGTATCGCTCCGTTGCATGACTTATGCGTGATTCCGAGCCGTCCACGCCAACGATACTTCCTCCGGGTTGAATCAATTGGTGCAGATAGGCGGTGGTTTTACCGGAACCGCAACCGATATCGGCTACCCGCATGCCGGGGCGTATGCCAGCCCACAAGGCCTGTCTGGCAAGTCTGGCGCTGTCGGTTTTCATGTCCAGCCGCACGGCTTCATCATCATGTTCCATTATATAGCGGGATTGTTGCGTACTTTGCATCTCGATTTCCTTGTCACGGTGAGCGTCCGTGTCCGGGCATGTTGGAATTTTTAAACAATTCTGGTATACGACAAGATTCCTGGCAGATCAACAAAGAAAACCGGAACCGGCTCCTGGCTGAATAATCGGCTTCCGTGACGCTTGTATTCTGGTGGATTATGTTGCGGTGGTGCAAAAATGGTGTAATATTCCGATTTGAATATCCATTATGAATTTGGAGAACCAGTGAACGCGACCAGATCCCCTGGAAAACCCGTTGTTAAAAAAAGCAAGCGTGGCGAGGCTGCTGCCCCTGCCGTCAAAACTGTAAAGGGTAAGAAGTCAAAAATTACGCCTTCTTCCGACAATCCGGTTGCAGATACTGATGAAGCTGCCGTCGAGCCGTTAATAGACCTGTCCGACAGCCAGTGGTTCCTCAACCGGGAGCTGACCTGGCTGGAATTCAACAGCCGTGTGCTGCATGAAGCCGAGGATGACCGGACTCCGCTTCTGGAACGGCTCAAGTTCATTGCCATTGTCAGCGCCAATCTGGACGAGTTTTTCATGAAGCGTATCGGCGGTTTGAAACAGCAGATCGGCGCCGGTATGCGTGAACTGACACTTGACGGCCGTTCCGCGCGACAGCAGGTGAAAGAGTGCCACGCGGTCATACGTGCGATGGAAGCCCGCAAGGAGGAGCTGTTCAGCCAGGTTTGCGCTCTGTTGCAGGAAAAAAATATTCTGATCGAGTATTACGCCGATCTGACACCTAAAGAACGTAAACAGCTGCGGGATCACTATTACGCCAACATTTTCCCGTTGCTGACACCACAGTCGATCGACCCGGCCCATCCATTTCCATTTATATCCAACCTTTCACTGAATCTGCTGGTTACGGTGCGTTCCCACAGAAGCCGCGAAGCTTCGCTGGTGCGGGTCAAGGTGCCGGTCGGGCTCGGAACGCAACGCTTTATCCGGGTGGGGAAGGGGGATCATTACGTTCGGCTGGAAGATGTCATGTGCAACAATCTGGACATGCTCTTTCCGGGAATGGAGATTGTTTCCTGCGAAATTTTCCGGGTGACCCGCAACGCCAATACCGAAAAGGACGAGGATGAGGCCGACGATCTGATGGAGATGATCGAGTCGGAGTTGAAGGAGCGTAAATTTGCACCAATTGTCCGGCTTGAGATCGGCGCCGGGATGGATCCGGTCCACCGAGGCCGCCTGGCGGCCGAACTGGAGCTGGACGAGGCAAACGACGTCTTTGAAGTGCCGGGCCTGCTGGCTCTGCGTGATCTTTTCGAGCTGGTCAAGCTGGATTATCCACGCCTGCATGATCCGATACATCACCCGATCGACCACCCGCTGTTGCAGACCCAGCGCAATATTTTCCATACCATTCGTGACGCCGGTTCAATCCTGCTGCAGCATCCCTACGAATCGTTTTCTACCTCCGTCGAGCGCTTTTTGCGTGAAGCGGCCATCGATCCCAAGGTGCGCGGCATCAAGATGACGCTTTACCGCACCTCCAGCCAGAGCCGGATTATCGATGCGCTGCTGCTGGCGGCCCAGAACGGCAAGCAGGTGGCGGTGGTGGTGGAGTTGAAAGCGCGCTTTGACGAGGCCACCAATATCCGTCTGGCGGAGCGGATGGAGGAAGCCGGGATTCATGTCACCTATGGCGTGGTGGGCCTCAAGACCCACTGCAAGGTGATCATGGTGGTGCGCCAGGATTTCAGCGGGCTCAGGCGCTATGTGCATATCGGCACCGGCAACTACCACGCCGACACGGCCCGCCTGTACAGTGACGTCGGGCTTTTGACCTGTGACCAGGTCATTGCCCAGGATGTGACCGAGCTGTTCAATTATCTGACTACCGGCTTCATGGCCAAGCGCAATTATCAGAAGCTGATACCGGCGCCGCGCATGCTGAAAAAAGCCCTGATCGCCAAGATAGAGCGCGAGATCGTTCTGCATCGTGAAAAGGGCGACGGTTTGATCCAGTTCAAGATGAACGCCCTGGAAGATGGCGATATCGTCAAGGCGCTTTACCGGGCATCGATTGCCGGAGTCAGGATCGATCTGATCGTGCGCGATACCTGCCGACTGCGCCCGGGCATTACCTGTCTTTCGGAGACCGTTCGGGTTGTGAGCATCGTGGGGCGTTTCCTGGAACACTCCCGGATTTACTACTTCCGCAACGGCGGCGCCGAAGAATACTTTATCGCCTCGGCCGACGCGATGAAACGAAACCTGGAGGCCAGGGTGGAAGTACTCTGCCCGGTGGAGTCGCCACTTTTGACCAGGCAGTTGCGGGTTGTTTTCGATACCCATCTGTCCGATCGCCGTTCCGCCTGGGATATGTATCCGGATGGCAGTTATCTGCAGCGCACGCCGCAGGAGTCCGATTCCGCAGAAGGCAGTCACGGTTTGCTGATCGGGATGACGGTGCGCCGTCAGAAAGAACTGCTCAGACAAAAGAATAAAAAGACTAAAAACAAACAATGACACATTTACATGCAGTCTGCTAAGTGGCAAAGAAACCGGTAAACTCAGTTGCCGGTTTTTTTGTTGCCCGAGCTAATATTACAAAAATAGTATTGCAATATAACTTCATTTTATTATACTGGTTGTTAATGAATAGAATGGCTGCCATACAGGATAGAGGTCTGCACTAACTCCGGGTCAGGAGGCTTGAAATGGGAAAGAAATCAAATTGCGGTGAGCTTGAAGCTGTAGAACATGAATTGTTGAAGCATGATTGTTCCATCGGACAGATTCTCAAAGAGCGTGGTGTGTCGCGCCGCGACTTTCTCAAGTTCTGTTCCGCCATGACGGCTGCCATGGCGCTGCCGGCCTCGTTCGCTCCACGGATCGCCCAGGCATTGGACGAGGTCAAGCGTCCGACCCTGGTCTGGCTGGAGATGCAGAGCTGCACCGGTGATACCGAGGCCCTGCTCCGTTCGGCCAATCCGACCGTGGCTGAAATCGTGCTTGATATCCTCTCGGTCGATTACCACGAAACGATCATGGCGGCAGCCGGTCATCAGGCCGAAGGCGCTCTTGACAAGACCATCACCGATTTCAATGGCAAATATATCTGTGTTATCGAAGGCTCAATCTCGATGAAGGACGGCGGCATCTACGGCACCACCGGAGGCAAGACGCACCTCGAACGTGCCCGACAGGTCTGTGGCGGGGCGCTGGCCACGATTGCGGTCGGCACCTGCGCCTCTTATGGTGGCATCGCGGCGGCGGTTCCGAATCCTACCGGTGCGGTTGGCGTCAGGGATGCGGTTCCGGGCACCACCGTGATCAACCTGCCAGGATGCCCGGTAAATGCCGATAACCTGACAGCCACGATCGTCCATTACCTGGTTTTCGGCAAGATTCCGGCCCTCGACAGCCATGGCCGTCCGTTGTTTGCCTATGGCAAGCGTATCCACGATAACTGCGAACGCCGCCCCCATTTCGATGCCGGTCAATATGTGGAACACTGGGGTGACGATGCCCATCGCAAGGGATTCTGCCTCTACAAGATGGGGTGCAAGGGTCCGGCCACTTTTCACAACTGCCCCACCCAGCGCTATAACGAAAAGACCAGCTGGCCGATCGCTGCCGGCCATCCCTGCGCCGGTTGCTCCGAGCCGCAGTTCTGGGATACCATGTCGCCGATGTACAGGCGTCTGCCCAATGTTCCCGGCTTCGGAATCGAGCATACTGCCGACAAGATCGGCCTGGGGCTGGTTGCCGGCGCAGGTGCTGCCTTTGCGGTCCATGGTGTGCTTAATGCGCTGCGCAAGGACAAGGAACCTGCTGAAGAAAACAAGGAGGGTTAGGATATGGCCAGGATAGTTGTAGACCCGATTACCAGGATTGAAGGGCACCTCCGTATCGAGGCCGAAGTCAGCGGTGGCAGGATCATTGATGCCTGGAGTTCGGCAACCATGTTCCGTGGCATCGAAAAGATCCTGAAGGGTCGCGACCCCCGCGATGCCTGGTTCTGGACCCAGCGCTTCTGCGGTGTCTGCACCACGGTTCATTCCATAGCTTCGATCAGGGCAGTCGAAAACGCGCTCAAGATCAAAATTCCCCCTAATGCGGAATTGATTCGTAACATCATCATCGGCATCCAGAATGTGCAGGACCACGTGATACATTTTTATCATCTGCACG
>MGZK01000178.1 GCA_001802125.1 Geobacteraceae bacterium GWC2_55_20 | reverse complement strand
TTCGATCACCTGCGTCTTCTTGAAATATTTTTCCGACTTGCGATGGACCAGATGGCTGGCTATCACCGGGATCTTGAACTTGCGGGCAAAGGAGCCGGCACTGCGGATATGGTCGATATGCTCATGGGTGACCAGCACGGCGTCAACCCCGGCGGCATCAATTCCGAGCGCCTCCATGCGCAGCAGCGTCTCGCGCAGGGACAGGCCGGCATCGATCAGCACGCGCGCGTCACCGGTCTCCAGGTAAAGACAGTTTCCTTTGCTGCCGCTGGCCAGCGAACAGATTTTCACACGGACTCCAGGAAATACGGGTTGATGGCACTTTGTGACGCAACAAGCGAATATTACAGAGGAAATATCAGGCTATATCAAAGCGCACCAGCGCTTTATGCGGCATAATGGCAAGCTGTATATATACTACGAAGCCGGATTGAGTTTCAAGGCTAATCGTTGACCATCGATCCATGAAATGTTTCAGATTTCGGAAATATCGGCCCCGATGATCTCCACATCCGGCCAGCCCTCGTAGATCCATTCCTCGACCTTTTCAAGCGTCCGGCGGGAGATGTTCTTATCCGGGCTGACGGTCACGAACCCCAGCACCGCCACACCGGAGTTATCCTGGCGGTCAACCTCGGCACAGGCCACGTTGAAGCGGTTGCGGGCCCGTCCCAGGATACTTTTGACGATGCCGCGCTTCTCCTTCAGGGAGCGGGATGGCAGCGAGAAGTGTATTTCGAGGCAGTGGATGAACATATCTGCACGCTCCTTGGTGTGCGGAGGGCCAGCCGACGAGGTAAACAGTTTTCATCAGTTTTATCATTAAAGAACAGGAGTGATCAACTCAACAGCGGCAATCTATATCCAGAGAATCTTTACCAGATGTTCCACCTGTCGAAATTCCGGATCACCCGTAACCAGCGTTGCATCATGCTCCAGCGCCGAGGCGACCGCAAAGGTGTCGGCGTAGGACATGGCGAAACGCGCCTTCAATTCCGCTGCGCGAAAAACCAGATCATTGGGAACCGGCAAAATAACAATTCCAAGGCGATTGATATTCATTACGACATCCAGCTTGAATTGCAGGCCAAAACGTCGCTGGACGGTGTAAATCACCTCTCCCATGTTGATGACATTAAGCATGGCGCAGGCCTTGCCGGTCCGGACCTCTTCCAGAATGGCCTTCACCGGTTCATCGCCCGGTTCTTTCTGAATGAAACGCAGAATGGCAAAACTGTCCAGCAGATAATTATTCACGTGCCTTGTCCCGCTTACGCTCTTCAAGCAGTTCATCGGCAAGCGACGGCTCTGAAGGCAGCATCCCCCACGCAGCAGCAACCGGATCAGCCACGACGGGCACGATGCATACAACATTGCCGTATTCCACAAAGCGCACTTCGGAACCAGGTTCGATATGGTGCCGTTTCCTGATGTCGCCCGGTATCAGAACCTGCCCTTTTACCGTTACTTTTGATGCTTTTCCCATGACGTGCTCCCAATGTGTTACCTTTTGCTACAAAAGTAATACATTTCACCAAGAGATTCAACCTGAAAAACGATAGTAAAAGCAGGACCAGAATCTATAGGGCCATGTTTGGTTCCTTGCGGCGTGATGTTTCAAATGCGGGCGGGCCAAGGCCGCGCCCCTACGTATTTGGGTTTTCCGTATCATCAGCCCATTTCAGGGGATTGTGTATGATGTAATCCCGGAGAGCGTGCAACTCCTTTTCATCTCGGATAACCCGTTCGTAATAATTACGTTGCCAGAGAGGTTGGCCGGTGCGCGACAAAAGACGGTTAACCTGCGACGCTGAAATCGATTTGAATGCGCCCACGATCCGGTCCAACGTAGGGGCGCGGCCTTGGCCCGCCCGCCTTCCTTGGTCTGCTCCATCAATTTCAGTCGGCAAAGCGATGTTAACGATAAAATGGATATGATTCGGCATGGCAACAAAAGCATCCAGTTCAATGGATGGAAAGCGTTCCGGCAACCCATTCCATACGGATTCGACCAGTCTTCCGGCATCATTCAATACCATGACACCGTCCATAACATCTCCGAACAGGCATTCGCGATTCTGGACGCAGGTAGTGACAAAATATCCCCCGATGGAGGAATAATCAAATTCCCGTAGCCTGATGGAACGGCGGTGGTGAATATCAGGATTGTAGGTCATGGCATCGAATCCATCTGGGTGAAGAATCTAGGAATACGCGAATTCCATTTCCGTAGGGGCGCGGCCTCGGCCCGCCCTGTTTTTCATTGAAAGCAAATTGAACGTAGGGGCGTACCCTTGGGGCGCCCGATTTTTACCGTATTTTATATTGCGGGCAATATGGTAAACCAAGGAAAAAAAACAAGGACAAAACCCAAAGGAAGGCGGGCCAAGGCCGCGCCCCTACCGTTTGCTTCTATTGTCATCCCCCCTCCACCACCGCAATATCCTCCTCCGTCAACCCATACAGTTCATACACCAACTTATCAATCTGCCGGTCAGTAGCATCGATCTGGCGTTGGATGTGTGTCTGGTCGTGGCCAGCCTTGGCATTTGGGAGTTGGTTTTGGAGAACAAGCATCTGCTCAACAAGCTGCACCATACGCTCATGGCGTGCCTTGTCGGCGGAGTTTGAAAAATCTATGGTCCGAATGGGAACCTTTTCCATGTACTGGTAGATCAGGCGATAGCGGTACTCACCGGCACGGACACCGAAGGGGATGCTGATATTGCTGATGGCAAACCAAAATAGACGGCTGTTGAGGATGCCAAGCAGGTAGCGGTCATCCGTGCCGAGACAGTAGGCGGTGTTGGTCAGGTAATGGCCGTCGGTGTCGAGGACGAAGCGCGGTCCCTTGCAGATATCGGGGAAAATGACTTTGGGGCCGTCGAAAAAACTGTAATAGACACATGGCCGCAGCTCCCACCAGAAATTGCCCTTGTCCTGGCGTTTGCGTGCTGCAGTTGCGAAGGGGTAAAGGTACTCCGCCAGCGCCGGGAGCGCTCCCTTGAACCATGTCCATGCTGATTCTTCATCCTGCGTAGCGGCAAGAGGGGCTTATTTGTGAGTCCAGCCTGCTGGCAACGCGATGATGAACTGCCCCTTCGACCGCGTGACAAACCGCCGTATCTCCTCGCCACCCAACAGCGGTTTGATCAGCTCGGCACTCTTGGGGTCTTTGGCAATCAACGCCTGCCGCGTGGTTGCGTCGATGACGAAGGCCTCATTCAAACCAGATGTAATGCCACGGAAAAACTTCTTGTTCACATACTGCCCCAGCGGTACTCCGGCAGCCATGACCTTGGCGAACAGGGCGCTTTCACCCTCCCCCTTCAACGACCAAGCCTCGGCGGTTAGCTGTTCCAGCGGCACGACGAATGAATGGTCATCGACAAATTCTTGCAGGTCAGGGAGGTTCAGTTCGGGCACAAGGCAGATCTCAACGGTTGCCGATGGGGCAGACTTTCGCAGAATGGGGATGCAGACGTAGACATCCTTGGCAATGGCAAAGACCGGCAGACCGCCGAAATCTACGATCCTTTCAATGGCGGTGTTTTCTTTCAGCCATCCGCGCAGAGGCGCGGCAAAACGGGTACGCAGGAAACTGCTGGACACAATGATGCTGTATATCCCGCCAGTACGAAGCAGGCGGATACCTTTCTCCATAAAGTACACGTAAAGGTCGGCTACTCCGTCGAAGGCCGCATAGCGAGTCTTTAAATAATCCTTCTGATCTCCCAAAGACTCCTGCCGAACATACGGCGGATTCCCGATCACCGCATCAAATCCGCCCGCCTTGAACACCTCCGCAAACTCCCGCTCCCAATCGAACACATTGACCCGGTACATCTCCTCGTTATCCATCAAACCCATCTGTCTGCCGTCGTAGAAATCCGGCCCGATCAGCGAATTGCCGCACTTGATGTTGCTTCCCAGATCAGGCAGTGCCCGCTCGTGAAAGAGCCGCATCTGCTGATTGAGTGTTTCACCGGTTTCGCCTTCCAGGACCTTGAGCAACAGCGAGAGCTTGGTTACCTCCACGGCCTGGCTGTCGATATCCACGCCGTAAATGTTGTTGAGCAGGATACGCTTGCGTTCGGCGGTGGTGAGGTGCCACGTGTCGCCATGCCCGCGATGCAGGATCGGTTTCTTTGCCTTGGCCCACTTCTCCGGATCATTGTCCATGTACCACGACAAATGCCAGTCAAGCAGGTACTGATATGCCCCCAGCAGAAATGAACCGGACCCACAAGCAGGGTCGATGATGCGGAGTTTGGAGGCTTCGGCTGGGGTGATGGTTTTTTGTAGGGGCGGTGCCTTGCGCCCGCCCTTGTTGCCGACGCCACCCAAAGGCGGGCACCCACAAGGGGATGCCCCTACGAGAGACCCAACTGTATTTCTGACTATGTATTCAACAATGTACGTCGGGGTATAGAAAACGCCACCCGCCTTCTTGACTTCCGGTTTATCCTCCACTACGGCGCGGTGGTCGCTGGTAAGGCGAATGACCTTGCCCAGGAACTGTTCGTAGACCTGCCCTAGGATGTCGGCGGGTAGCACGGCGAATTCGTAAGGTGAATCGGGGTAGTAGAGCCGTTTGAGTATATCCTTGAGCGGCTTGTCATCAATGGCCAGGGAGATGGTCAGACTGTCGGGGGGCTCGGCCTCACCCTTCTCATGGCGAAAATGGAACAGGCCCGAGTTGTAGCGGTCGTCAGCCTTGTAGAAAAGATCCCGCAAACGTGCAAAAGTATTGGGTCCGTTGCAGATGCCGCGCAGACTGCCATATTCCTCGATGCCCCGGTCCTCGGCGATGCGCAGAAAGATGATCCGGTCAATGGTACGCTGCACCGATTCGTTCAGTTCGCGAACTGTGAGGGTATTTCGAAGGGCGATGTTTCGTGCCAGGGTGTCACGCCAACTCTCGATCTCTTCCAGAAAGGCGCTGTCTACCTCGGCGGTGCCACGCTTGGACTTGTGGGATTCCGCATACTTGTCGAAGGAACCTTTGAGAATGGCGTTCTTGGAAAAGATCGCGGCGATCTCTTCCCATTTTTCGGCATACTGCCGGAAGGTGTAATACTTGACGCGGGCTTTGTCCGCCTTGTCTTTCTGATCCGGCTTGACGCGGCAGTCATAGACCGCAAGTTCTTCAAAATCAGTGACGATGGAGAGAGGCAGCTTGGCGGACCAGGCGTAACGGCGCACCTGAAAGGCAGGAGCCGGGTCATCCTTGACAACAATTGAAGGTTTTTTTGCCTCAACGAAAAATTTACGTGTGCCACCAATGCGGAAGGAGTAATCGGGCGCCTTGGTGATGCCGCCCACCTTGACGGCATCCTCATGGATCACGTCCTTATAGGCTTCGGCATTGCCCTCGCGATTGTTCACGTCCCAACCCAACGCTTCAAAGAAGGGGTCAATGAACTCGCGTCGTACCTGGGTTTCGTTGTACGATCCGGATTTGTATGCCTCAAGGTTGCGTTCGAAACGTTCGATCAAATCCAGTATGATTTGAGGCGCTGTCATGTCTGCTCCATCTGCTGTGTATAAATTATCAAGATCAGCATCAAGTTTCCGCTTAAAATAGCCAGTCCAAACGCATTCTATTTAAAACTCGCAATGCCTTGGCGTACGCGGAAACGGGATCACGTCGCGGATGTTTTCCATGCCGGACAGGTACATCACCAGGCGCTCGAATCCCAGCCCGAAACCGGCATGGGGACAGCTCCCCCAGCGGCGGCTGTCCAGGTACCACCAGAGCGGCTCCCTGGCGATCCCCAGCTCGGACATCCTCAGTTCCAGTCGATCCAGGCGCTCCTCGCGCTGGCTGCCGCCGATGATCTCGCCCACCTTGGGCACCAGCAGGTCCATGGCCGCCACGGTGCGGCCATCGTCGTTCTGGCGCATGTAGAAGGCCTTGATGTCCCTGGGGTAGTTGAGGATGAAAGCCGGACCACCCACGATCTGCTCGGTGATGTAGCGCTCGTGCTCGGTCTGCAGGTCCAGCCCCCACTCCACCGGATAATTGAAACTGGCGCCGCTTTTCCGGAGCAGCCGGATGGCCTCGTCGTATTCGATGCGCGCAAAATCGGCCTCGGCCACGCCGCGAACCCGCTCCAGCAGTCCCTTTTCGATCTGCCTGTCGAAGAACTCCATCTCCTCGCCGCACTCCTCCAGTGCCACCCGGCACAAGTAGCGCACAAACTGCTCCGCCAGTTCGGCATCGTCGGCCAGGTCGGCAAAGGCCATCTCCGGCTCGATCATCCAGAATTCGGAGGCATGCCGGGCGGTATTGGAATTCTCGGCCCGGAAGGTCGGCCCGAAGGTGTAGATATCCCCGAAGGCGGTCGCGAACAGTTCCCCTTCCAGCTGCCCGCTGACGGTCAGGCCGGTCTTCTGCCCGAAGAAATCCTGGCTGAAGTCGATTTTGCCTTCAAGCAGCGGCGGATCCGCTGCATCCAGGGTCGTGACGCGGAACAGCTCGCCGGCCCCCTCGCAGTCGCTGGCGGTGATGATCGGCGTATGCACGTATAGGAAATTGCGCTCAGCGAAGAAGCGGTGAATGGCCTGGGCCAGTTTCGAGCGCAGCCGGAACACGGCGCCGTAGGTGTTGGTGCGCGGGCGCAGGTGGGCAATCGTGCGCAGGTATTCGAAGGTATGCCGTTTTTTCTGCAGCGGGTAGCTTTCGTCGGCAGCGCCGGTGATCTCAACGGCAATCGCCTTCAGTTCGTATTTCTGGCCGGCGGCGGGGGATTCTACCAGTTCGCCGACCAGCTTCAGCGCACTGCCGGTGCCGATGCAGGCGAGTTCCCCGAAGTTGTCCAGCCCGGATTCGGCGACGACCTGCACCCCGGCCAGATTGGATCCGTCGTTCAGCACAATAAACGCTATCTCTTTTGACAATCGCAGCGAACGCACCCAGCCGGAAACGGTGTATCGGGAGCCTGGCAATCCGCACTCCAAAAGTTCCTTGATCCGTGTTCTCATTGTCTTCTCCTCCATGTTTGTCGGCAGGAATGATACGTGCAATCGGGCTATGGATGCAAGCAGCTTGTTTGGTTTGACCTGGTTCGCAGCGCTATGGTAGAAAGAAGGCATGAAACACCTGTTAACATATGCGCTCTGCCTGCTTACGCTGGCAATGCCGGCCTGGGCAGCCAACAGCGAGACCGCTTTTGGCGGTGTCGGTATCGACGGAGTGGCGCTGAAAAACGGCCAGATCGTTGTCAGGCAGATCGTCAACGGCGGCCCGGCCCACCAGGCCGGCATCAGGACCGGCGACATAATCACCCATATAGACGGCAAGGCAACGCTGGGCAGCGATTTTCACGGTATGGTCCAAAAACGGCTTAGGGGGGTGTCGGGCACGGCGGTGGTGCTGAAAGTCAGGCGCGACGGCGAAGACAAACCGCAAACCTACCGCTTGATCCGCCAACAGCTGGTGATCGTGCCAAACAAGGAGAAAAGATGATCAAGAGAGTATTTCTGACCACGGCCGGAATCCTGCTGGCCATGGCAATGGCCTGCACCGCAGCCGAAACACCACGCCAGAGCGCGCTCGATCCGGCCAGGGCCGAAGCATCCAGGAAGTATCCGCAAATCGTGCTGTATTCGGTGGCCTGGTGCCCGCACTGCCGCGAGGCCAAGGAATACCTGACCAAAAACCAGATACCGTTCACCAACCGGGATGTGGAACTGGATGCTGTGGCCATGCGGGAGCTGACCGGGAAATACAAAAGCCAGGGCGTTCCTGTGATAGTTTTCGGCAGCGGCAAGGACGAGATCGTTATGAGGGGATTCTCTCCCGAACTGTTCCAGGAGAATCTGAAGAAGGCGCTGCTAAAGAGGTAAAAATAAAGCCCCACCTTCCGGGACGGCCGGCTGGTGGGGCAACAATCGTTTAATCATGGTTTTTTGGGCATCCGGCGGCCGCTTTCCGTTTTGGGTGCAAACGGTTTCCTATCCTGGCCGGGACGACCGCGCTTTTCGGCGCTTTTCACGGCCGGCGTCGCATTGCCTTCAACTGCGTTTCGAGTATCCCGTGGAACGCTCCTCTGAGCTGCTTTCCCCTGTGATTGTCCCACGCCCGACTTTATGCTCTTCGCCGGCGCTGCCTTGGTCGGCACCCCGGCCAGTTCGCTAACCTCGGTCTCGGTCAGGTAGCGAAACTGCCCTTCCCTGATGGTCCCCAGAGACAGGCTGCCGTAGCGGATTCTTTTCAGGCGCACCACCGACAGGCTGACCGCTTCGCACATGCGCCGCACCTGGCGGTTACGACCTTCGTGGATTGCGACCGAGATCCAGTCGTTCTGCTCACCGCTTTTCACCAAACGCACCACCGCCGGCGCGGTCATGCCGTCTTCCAGCTCGACCCCTTCCGCCATGCGTTTCAACTGCTGTTCGACCACCTTGCCGCGCACCCTGACGTGATATTCCTTCTCAATCTCGTGCCGCGGATGCATCAGCCGGTTGGCCCACTCGCCGTCGTTAGTCAGAAGCAGCAGCCCCTCGGTGTTGTAATCCAGACGTCCCACCGGATAGACCCGCTCCGGCACATCTTTCAGCAGGTCGGTAACCAGCTTGCGCCCCTGGCTGTCTTTAAGCGCTGTGATGTAACCGGAAGGTTTGTTGAGCAGGATGTAGAGCCGCTCTTCCTTGACATTCAAAGTCTTGCCGTTGACGGTGATCGTATCGACCGACGGATCGGCCTTGGTGCCCAACTCGG
Organism: Geobacteraceae bacterium GWC2_55_20; assembly: GCA_001802125.1. GTDB lineage: Bacteria > Desulfobacterota > Desulfuromonadia > Geobacterales > Pseudopelobacteraceae > JACRCG01. The sequence continues at coordinate 27,194 of MGZK01000178.1, read as the reverse complement.
TCACGACGACACCGTTGATGGTTACCTGGCCGTTCAGGATCAACTCCTCCGAAGCCCTGCGGGAAGTTATTCCGGCGGCGGATATGATTTTTTGCAGACGTTCGAGCATGTATTCCTCTCTGTTCAGGTCGGTTCTATATGGTTTGGATGTTCCCGTAGGGAGCATCACTATCGCTCCACACAATGGAGCATGATTGTGATTATGTCAACAGCGCACCCCGGATCGGCATTAATCGGCCGTGCTGTTTTTCCGGCTGTAAAATCCGATCAGGAATTCGCCATCCCTGGGTGATAGGTCAAACTTGAAGATCGCTTCCTGTACGAACTTCATGGCCGGCTGTCCGGAATTCTCCTGCAGATTGCAGGATATCCATTTGACGGCGCGCCGCAGATCTTCCCCTTCCGGCAACAATTCATGCATGACTTTGCACACTCCTCAGATATTCCTTTTCAGTCATCAATTCCCGTGTGTTTTCCAAACGGTCAATGAAAACCACTCCCTGAACGTGGTCGAACTCGTGCTGAAACACCCGAGCCAGGAAGCCTTCATACTCGGCCTCCCGCAGTTCACCCTTCCGGTCCAGGTAACGCACGGCGATCCTCTTGTGCCGCGGGACAAGTCCGCGCAGTCCAGGGATGCTCAGACACCCCTCCCACCCTTTTTCCATCTCGTCCGACACCCACAGAATCTCCGGGTTGATCATCGCGGCCGGCTCCATCGCCGGGGCGTGGGGGTAACGTGAATTCGGGTATGGCGCGACAATGAAGAGCGACAACGACTCAAACAGCTGCGGAGCGGCGATCCCCACCCCGTTGGCATCAGCCACGGTCACCAGCATATCATCAATCAACGACTGTACGGCAGGATCATCCGGACGGGCAATCTTTTCCGCCACGTTCCGCAGCACCGGCTGTCCCAGTTGCGCTATCTGTCTCAAAATCGGCATATCAATTTCCTTGTATAACGGTTGGAAGCTATTTAGGAGGCCAGAGTTTATCCCTGGGAGCGGGGGGAACGACCTCTCTCCAGGGAGATGAATGGCTGCCCTTCCTATTCTCGACAGAGTAAACGGAACCGGTTGACGTATCCAGAATCTGCATGCTTCCAGCATTATAACCCAGCGGCACATATCTGCCGACGCCGCTGAACTCACGATACATGATCAACGATACGGCCACCGCTGACAACAGGATCACGGTTTTAATGACATAAGTGAATATTCCGGTTTTTCCGCTGCCAGGGACACCGACGTCCGGGTTGAACCTGGTCGTCGCTCCTTTCCGCACTACCTGGGAACCCATCAGCGGGGAATAGGGACCCGCCGCTTTACTGTCGATATCCTCGCCGTAAAAATCCCGGTTGAAGGTATAAAAAGCCTTCCGGTAAGTCTCTTCAAACTCCGCCCAGGAACTGGAAGTATAACTCTCGGCTCCTTTGCGCGCATCCAGCACGTCCTCATCGAATTTCCGGCTGTGCCAGCCGTCGCTCCGGTATTTCAGCAATTGATCGTATCGAGCACGCTTATTGGGGTCGGAAAGGATTTTCCAGGCCTCAACCAACCGCACCATGGATTCGTGGCTGCCGCCCCTGTCCGGATGGCAACGGGATGCCTGTCGCCAATACGCCTTGTGTATCTCACTGACAGTGGCGCTTCGGGTTACACCCATCAGTCCGTAGTAATCATTCAATTCGCCGGTTTTCATCACAAACACCGGGAGCTGTTCCGCTCCCGCCTCGATCAAATGCGGATGCCCCGGAGGCGCTCCGCCTAGTCGAAATCCAAAACATGAATATCCACCCCGGCGCCGGGCGGCAAGGCCTGCCCACCAAAGAGATCGGCCGGCGCACTGACCGATGCCCTGGTGTCACCATGGGCATATTCAACAACGACGTGCCTGCCACCATCATCCAACCAAATACTTCTCTTGTGCTCAACGCCCAACTCCTCACCGGCGGAATACGTTTTTGTCGCATAGTCTCGACATTCCAGCGGATCGTTCGCACGCAGGATCGAGTCAAGACAACCCCCGATCCGCGCGGAACGGGCCAGGATGTCGCGACCGGCCTCTTTATGCGATTTTCCGTCGGCAACCTCGAAAAAGCCCATCGCAACCGACAGGGAAAGCCTGGACCAGCCGGCAGTGGAAACGCTGCTGTTCCAGACGGTTACAAAGACCCCCTCTGCGCGCTTATCCACATGGACCTCCGCCAGGCAACCATCCGGCTTCTCGCCGGTCCAGACATGATTCCGGCTGATGCCGTTGAAGACCTTTAGCGCACAGTCGGCCAGAGATCTTATTTCCTGAGCCTGGGCCGAAATGGAAGAAGTAAGCACAAACAACGCAACCAACCATGCCAGGTATCGCATCGATATTTCTCCTGCAGCTTAAAATCCGCTACCGCATGGATTCCTTACTTTTCATGATCAGAGGTCATAACGACGCGGACGATCCGCATCCGTTCCCGATCACCTGAATACCATTATACGCCTCTCCGCGACTCATGATCGCAAGTAAAATCATCCAGGGAATTATCCGCAATCAATCCAGCGCCACCACGAATCCTTCGGAGATAAGCCTGTCGGTTGCACGTTCATGGGCCTTTTCCGCTGCTTTCAGCGAGGCATAGTTCCCGGCCCGGACCCTGTAATAACGGACGCCGTTGACAAGCGCCTCGCGAATCGAGGAGACGCCATGACGCTGTTTTACACTTTCCGCCAGCCTGCGGGCGTTTTCCAGCTTGCCGAAGGCGCCCACCTGGATGCCGAAAGCGCCCCTGTCATAACTGGCCGGGGCTCGATAAGCCGTTCCGCCCTTGACCGTCCCGTCCGGATATCCCAGCGCCTCTATCCTGACCGGGGCCGTGCCGCTGCCGACAATGCCGAGCCCCTTGGCCGCCGAATAGGACAGATCGATAATCCTGCCGGCAACAAACGGTCCGCGGTCATTGATCCGTACCACGGTTTCGCGGCCGTTATCCCGGTTCCGGACCTTTACGTAGACCCCGAGAGGCAAGGTCTTGTGAGCCGCGGTCAGCGCATGCATATCGTAGGCTTCCCCGTTACTGGTCGGCTTGCCGTGGAAATCGCTGCCGTACCAGCTGGCGATGCCGGACTGGACGAAGCCCTCGTGACTGGAAAGCGGCTCATAGCGCTCGCCGTTTATCGTATAAGGCTTCTGCCCCGCCTTGCCCGGCTCCACTGGAGCACTTCGATAGGCCTGTTTGACGTGGCCGCCGCAGGCAGCCAACAGGCAGATTACGAGTATCGCCGAAATAATTTTGAACATGGTTTCCTTAACGAAATCAGCTGATTTATTGGAATCAGGGCAGGATGTTTACCACAGTTCCCACCCTGATCCGGCGCGCCAGCGCCAGACCGTCCGCGTTATCCATCACGAAACAGCCGCCGGTCACCCGCCGCCCTACCCGTTTGGGATTGTTGTTGCCATGTATCCGGTAGATCGCCCCTTTCCAGGTGCTGTGCGACAGCGCAATCTTGAACGGCCCCATGTAGTTCAACGGGTGTCCGGGCGGGACCGCGGCGGGAAGCTCTATGCCGCGGCCGCGAAACACCTGCCGGGAGTAAGGGGTGGGATACCACCATGGGTTGAAGTAGATGCCGGTGACCCTGCCGGGACCGAGCGGGTAGGTTTTGAGCCCGGTCACGGCGGTGCCCACGCTGTATTCGGCGACAGCTATCCGCTCCGCACCGGCTTTTATTTCGTAGAGAGTCAACAGATTGCGGCCGATGCTGATCTCGACCTGGTAGGTAGCCACGCTGTCGGGCTTGACGATGTCCCGGCTGTTGTGTTGATTGATCGGAGGAGCTTCCGCACAGACGAAGGGAGACGACGCCAGTGCCAAAACAAGTGGTAAGGCGAGTATTATTCCGGGAAACATGGTTAACTTCCGGCCGGATGGTAGCGACTGTGGCAAGCCGCCTGAAATACTGAACTCAAGAAACCGCCTCGGAATCGCACTCGGTCAGCATCGCGTGCAAATCAACATCGGAAATGTCGGGGAGGACCAGGGCCCCCCGGTCGTCTTTTTCCACCCTGGTTATGCCGGGATAACGTTTTTCCAGCACCTTGATTTCAAGGGACTGCTGCCTGAGGGTCGCCAGCAGGCGGCGGTTTTCCTCTTCCAGATCGAACTTCTCGATCGCGGAACGGATCGCGAACTTGAGCACGGTATCATCCCAGGGCTTGCTGAAGAAACGGTAGATCTCACCCTCGTTCACCGCCCGCATCGCCGCATCCAGCGTGGCGTGGCCGGTCAGCATGATCCTGACCGTATGCGGGTACAGCTCCCGCACCTGGGAGAGGAACTCGGAGCCGGACATCCTGGCCATTTTCTCATCCGAGACCACCACCTTGACCGGGGTCTCCCGCAGGGTTTCCAGCGCCATCTCGCCGCTCAGTTCCGACAGGATTTCGTATGGTTCGTCAAACAGGGAACGGGCCAGGGCCGATATCACATTAGGTTCGTCGTCCACCAGTAGTATCTTGCTGTTCATACTGAATCTCCTTTACTGTCATAACAACCAGGAACGCCATGATACCGGATCATTCTTTCCTTGACAACGACTCGCCGCAGAACGGGCAGACAATCCACCCGGCTTCCATCGGCATGCGGCAGGACCTGCAGCAGTTGTGGCGAAACGATCCGCAGTGAGGACAGAACAGGAACTTGGAGTCGATACTCCTGCCGCAGGCCTCACAGCAGCGCTCCATCCTGACCGTCGGGCCGACTGCCCGCAGCACCTCTTCCAGCGTGGTCCACCCCCTGCGCACCTTTTCCAGACCGTCTTCCAGCAGGGTGCGCATGCCATTGGCACGGGCCAGACTCAACAGGTCGGATTCCCTGTAGTCGGAGCCGATCAACTGACGGAAATCGTCATTCATCACGAACATCTCATAGATGCCGACCCTGCCACGGTAGCCGGTGTTGTTGCACTGCGGGCACCCCCGGCCGGCGGTCAGTTCGGTTCCCAGAAAATCCGCCGGCAGGCGCAACAGCTCCAGCAGGGAAGCGTCGGGAGCAACGGCGGCGGCGCAGTCACTGCAGACCTTGCGCACCAGCCGCTGGGCAATCACACCCTCCAGCGCCGAGGCCAGTATATACGGTTTTATGCCCATGTCCACCAGGCGGGTGATCGAAGCCACGGCACTGTTGGTATGCAGCGTGGTCAACACCATGTGGCCGGTCAGGGCCGCCTTGAAGGCCACGTCGGCGGTTTCAAAGTCACGCACCTCTCCCACCAGGATCACGTCCGGATCCTGACGCAGGGTGGCCCGCAACACCTGTGCGAACGAGAGCCCGATCTTCTCGTGAATCGAAACCTGGTTGGCCTCCTCCAGAAAATACTCCACCGGCTCCTCGATGGTCTCGAAGTTCTTGCTGGGATTCATCATGGCCGCCAGCAAAGAATAGAGCATGGTGGTCTTGCCGCTGCCGGTCGGTCCGGTGGCGATGATCACCCCCTGCGGTTTACGGCTGATGATGGTGATATTGCGATAATCGTCCTCCAGCACTCCCAGTTCGTCCAAGCGCTTGATAGAAGCGCTCTTGTCCAGAATGCGCATCACGATTTTTTCGCCATTGATGGTGGGAAGCGAGGAAACGCGCATGTCCACTATGCGGATGCCGGCCTTGACCGTGATCCGGCCGTCCTGTGGCCGGCGCCGTTCGGAAATATCCATCTTGGCCAGGATCTTGATCCGCGAGATCACCGCCGGGTGCAGCTCGGCCGGAATCCTGATCTTGGCATGCAGCATTCCGTCAATGCGGAAGCGGATAACCGAATACTTGGTTTTGGCCTCGATATGAATGTCGCTGGCGCCATAGCGGATCGCCTCGGAGATGATCGCATTGACGATGCGGATGACCGGTGGCACCTTGGATGAGCCGATCAGCTCCTCGACGCTGGCCTCCTTCTCCTCCTCGTCCAGCACGATGTCGATCTCGTCCAGCGGTTCCAGGTCATCCATGTCATCCAGATCCTGTTCTCCCGGCTCCCGGGACAGACTCCAGACCTGAACTATCTTTTCGACGATCTGTGATGAAGCGGACAGAAGCGGCACCACCCGCATTCCGGTCACCCGGCCGATGTTATCGCAGGTGACGATATCCGACGGATCGGCCATTGCCACGGTCAGGTTGTTACCTTCGAGCCTGACCGGCACCAGCCGGCTCTTTTCGCACAACTCCTTCGGCAGGCAGCGCGCCAGGTTGTGCGGTATGGTCACCTCGCGCAGGTCGATGAATTCGACGCCCAGATGTTTCTGGAGTGCATCGACTATCCGGGCTTCGCTCAGGATTCCGGTCCTGACGAAAAAATCGCCCAGGAACTCGTTGGTATCCACCTGTTTACGTGCCAGGTCCAACTCCTGCACACCGATCAGACCGGACTTGACCAGCACATCCCCCAGCATGCCGCGGTTCTGCTCGAACAGCCCGGTGAAGCTCCTGATCTTGTTCTGCTGCTGTCGGGCCAGCTCCTTCAGGCGCCGGTTTTCGTGCAGCAATACGTACTGCTGGAGCGCCAGCGACACCGTCAGGCGCAGATCCTCATCGTTCCAGGGCTTGGTGATGAACTTGTATACCGCTCCATCCTTGACCGCCCCCATGATGGAATTGACATCGGCGTAACCGGTCAGCATGATGCGGATCGTTTCGGGATACTGTTCACGGACGGTCTTGAGCAGTTCAGCGCCGCTCATGCCGGGCATGCGATGATCGCTGATGATCAGGTGAACCTGTTGACCCTTGAGGATGTCCAACGCTTTCGCGGCCGAATCGGCGGTAAGAATGGTGTAGTTTTCCTCGTGGAAGATCCGGTGGAGTGCCTTGAGCACATTCTCCTCGTCATCGACCAACAGCAGCGTAAATCCCCGCTCGGCCGGCAAAGAGATATCCTGCTCGATAATTTCGCCGGAAACCTCACCGGAGACTTTTTGTGTCCCCAAGGTTTTGAAAAGTTCGGCATACTTGGACATTCGCTACACATTCCTCTCTTTTGCGATCGGAAACCTGATGGTTACCTTGGTTCCAAATCCTTCACCCGATTCGATTGCGATGCTGCCGCCGGCGGCGCTGATGATCTCGCGGGCCACGGTCAAGCCCATGCCGGTGCCGCTCCCCACTTCGCGGGTGGTAAAAAAAGGATCAAAGACCCTTGATAAGTTCTGTTGCGGGATACCGCAACCGTTGTCGGCGATCTCGATCACTATCCCGCCCCCCTCGACCCGACTGGCCACCCTGACCTGCACCCCTTTCGGACGGGATTGGAGCGCGTTCTGGATGATGGCGAGAAATGCCTGGGAGATCAGCGCCGGATTGCAGTTTAACAGGGGCAACGGCCGCATTTCGCGCACAAGCTCGCAACCTGGCCCGATCTGTGGAGCAAGTACCGACAGCGTCCGTTCAAGTTCTATATTCAGGTCCGCATCCGAGCGGGCGGTCTCGTCCACGTGGGAGAAACTCTTAAGGTCGGACACGATGCGGGCGATACGATCGCTCCCCTCGATGGATTGATTCAAAAGCTCGCTGGTGTCCGCGATAATAAAATTCAGCTTCAACTCGCGCCGTTTCCGTTCGGTATCCTGCTGCAGCTGATGCAGCGGGGTATTGCCGGATATAAGCAGCTGGTAATAATCGAGCATGTCATGCATACGCTCAAAATAACGCCTGAAACTTGACAGGTTGCTGCGGATGAACCCGTTGGGATTGTTGATTTCATGGGCCATGCCGGCGGCCAGGCTGCCGACCGCGGCCAGTTTTTCCTGCTGCAGCAGCCTGGCATAGGCCTGCTGCAGCTCGGCCGTGCGCTGTTCGACCTTATGTTCCAGGGACAGGGACAGATCGCGATAACGGGCTTCAGACTCCCGCAGCCGGCTGTTGGTTTCCAGCAACTGCTCATAGGACTCCTGAACCACAGAGGTATGCAGTTCCGTGGTCAGCATCCGCTTCAGATTATTGGTGATGATCAGCTGAATTGCGTCGCGGACCAGCATGGACATGGCCTCGGAGCGCTCCGGGTCCCCGCTGCCGCAGACCATCACCAGTGTTCCCTTGGGCTCCCCCTCCACCAGCAGCTTGCCACTGATTTCAGAAACGCCACCCGACGGCGCTTCATCCCCGGCGGAACAGAGCGGCAACCCATCCTCGTCCAGGAGCAAGGCTCGCACCACTCCGGCTCTTACGGCACTGCGCAGCAGCGGTTCGATCTCGCCCCGGCCGATGATTTCGGACAGCCGTTTCTCCTCGCCGATCACGAAGGTCAGGTTGGGGGTATTTTCGTTGATGGTGGTCATGGAGGCCTCGTCGGAACTATTACCAGCAAGCCGGATGTTATCACGTTATCGGGGGAATTGAGCGGCTCTTATTCCTGTTTAACCGGCAGCCTTACGGTAAAGGTCGTGCCCTGGCCGACCTCGCTCCGGACCAGCAGTTCGCCGCCATGCTTCCTGACGATGTCGCAACTGATGGCCAGCCCCAGGCCGGTTCCCTTGCCGGCCTCCTTGGTTGTGAAAAACGGTTCGAAGATCTTCTCCAGATTTTCCGGCGAAATACCGCAGCCGGTGTCGCTGATGCTGATTTCGACCGCATCACCGGACATGGATGTGGAAACAGAGATCACTCCGTTTGCGGAAATGGAATGGGCCGCGTTAACCAGCAGATTCATGACCACCTGGCTGATCTGCTGCGGCCGGCAGAGCACCGGCGGGATATCACCCAACTGCAGATCCAGCTCGGCCACGTATTTGATTTCATTTCGCACCACGTTGATCGTGCTCCTGATGCACTCGTTCAGGTCACTGCGCACGGCCTCGGCGGCCTCGGACCGCGAAAAGCTTTTCAGATCCTGGACAATTTTACTGACCCTTTCGGCGCCCTCCAACGACTCAGTAATCAGCCCCCGCAGATCCTTGATCACATAATCGAGCTTTATCTGGCGCTTCAGTCCGTCGATTGACGCCTTGGTGGCATCATCGGCGCAGATCTCAATGACCTGGGACTGGCTCTCGATGAACTGGGCCAGCTTATCCACATACTTCAGAAGCGTATTGATGTTGCTGGTAATGTACCCGATCGGGTTGTTGATCTCATGGGCCACCCCGGCGGCCAGCTGGCCGATCGAGGCCATCTTTTCCTGCTGGATGATGCGGGCCTGGGAGTCCTTCAACTGGCGTTCCACCAACTGTTTTTCCTGGAGCAGCGTCCATTCTCGCAGAGTTCGTTCCACGCTGACCGCTATCGATGCAAATGCTTCGGGGGACTTGACAATATAGTCAAGCGCGCCGGCCTTGATCGCATCGACGGCCACCTGTTCATTACCGTGACTGGTCATCATGATCACCGGAAAGGGGGCCTCGCCAACGGAAGAAGCCAGAAGATCAAGCGAACGGCCATCGGGGAGATTCAAATCCATTATGGCAATGGCCGGTTTTTCAACCGCGATGCGTTCGCGATACTCATGCAGGCTTGCCACTACCTCGATTCGGGCATCGGGATAACTCAGCTCAAGTCCGCGCCGTAACGCAGCGGCATGACTGATTTCATCCTCAGCGATCAGGATGTGAATACCGTTCCTGTTCAAATCATTGTTCATCCAGCACCACCCGTACCTTCTCGGCCAGTTTAGTTATGGTAAATGGTTTGTGAATAAAGTTGGTTCCCTCGGAGAGAATCCCGCGATGGCTGATGACATCGTCGGTATAACCGGACATGAACAGCACCTTGAGCCCCGGCCTGACGGCGCTGATTCTCTCGTACAGCTGCTTGCCGTTCAGTTCAGGCATGATGACATCACTGAGCAGCAGCGCGATCTCGTCTGAACGCTGTTCGAATAACGTGCAGGCATCAAACGGCGATGTTGTCGATATCACCGTGTATCCGCTCTCCTCCAGCAACAGCCTGGTTATCTCCAGGTTCGACTCGTCATCCTCAACCAGCAGGACAGTTTCGCTCCCCCGTTTGATACCGCCGCCCGGTTCAGCCGGAGCGTTATCCTGCACGATACTCAGACGGGGCAGATGGATCACGAAAGTAGTTCCGCTACCCTGCGCGCTTGAAGCATGGATCTCACCGTTGTTCTGCTTGACGATCCCGTAGATGGTTGCTAGGCCGAGTCCGGTACCCTTGCCTTTATCCTTGGTCGTGTAAAACGGTTCGAAAATCTGTTCCAGTGTGGCCGCATCCATGCCGCTGCCGTTATCGCTGACGGCAAGGCGGACATACTCTCCCGGCAAGACTCCCGGATGATTCCGGCAATAGGCATCATCCAAGGCAATATTGGAGGTAGTGATGGTAATGTCGCCGGTTCCATCAATCGCATCCCTGGCGTTGACCATCAGGTTGGCCAGGATCTGGTCAACCTGGGATGGGTCCATCATGATCTGCCCCACATCGAAGCCGGGAACGAAACTGACCCGGATATCCTCACCGATAAGCTTTCCGAGCAGATTCATCTGGTCGGCAATCCTCTGGTTGATATCCAGAATACGCGGCTCCACCACCTGCTTGCGGGAAAACGCCAGGAGCTGTCTGGTCAGATCGGCCGAACGCCGGCCGGCATCCAGCACCCCATGAAGATATGAACTGGTTTTTTTATCGGACTCCACCCGCTTCAGGGCCAGTTCGGAATAGCCCATCATTACATTCAGCATATTATTGAAATCATGGGCAACTCCGCCGGCAAGCCTCCCCACGGCATCCATCTTCTGGGCCTGGCGCAACTGGTCTTCCAGTTTGCGATGTTCGGTAATATCCCTGGCAATCTCGATTACGCTGACTACCAGCCCGTTCTCCTTGACCGGGATGGAGCGCAGTTCCCAGATTTTACCTTCCACGGTGGTGACGAACGCGATGCCCGCTTCACCCGATTGCAGGCTTTTCATCACCGGACAGGAGTCGCAGGGAACCTTTTGCTTGTGCCAAACCGTATAACAATGACTTTCATCCGCCTTGATCTCATCTGCCGTCATCTCAGCGGTAGCGGCCCGGTTGGCCCAGATAACCCGCTGGCCGGGCCCATGCAGAATAATACGGTCTGGCAGCGAGTCCAGCAGCGCGTTGAACTGGTTGGAGAGGGTATGGAACCTGGCCTCGCTCTCACGGATTTCCTGCTCGGCCCGTTTACGGTCAACCAGCAGGCGCCACTCCCGCAGGGCGCGTTCCACGGTGCGCGGCATGCCGGCAAAAGTCTCGGGCGACTTGACGATGTAGTCGATGGCCCCGGATTTGATCGCCTCGACAGCCACCCGTTCGTTGCCGTAGCTGGTCATCAACAGGATCGGGAATGCTCCGTTTTCAGGGGGGCTGGTCATTACCTCCACGGCCCGGCCGTCGGGAAGGTTGAGATCCATGATGGCAAGATCGGGCGGGTTCCGCGCCGCCCTGTCTCGGAACTCCCGCAACGTGGCAACCAGTGTGAGCGCAACCTTGACACCGTTCGCGCTGAAGGCCCGGCGAATGGCTTCCGCATGGGCGGCGTCATCCTCCACTACCAGGATATCAAGCTGTTCCGTATCCATCCACTGCCCCTTCAAACCTCGGATTTTGGATGCTGATTCCAAACCAGCCAATAGTAACCGAGCACTTCCATCAATTCCACGAACTGGCTGAAATCGACCGGTTTGACCAGGTAACTGTTGGCATGGCTGTCGTATGCCCGGGCAACGTCCGACTCGGCCGCCGAGGTTGTCAGAATTACCACCGGAATCTGACTCAGCACCGTATCGGCCTTGATGGTCCTGAGCACCTCCAGCCCATCGATCTTGGGCAGACGCAGGTCGAGCAGCACCAGTCCCGGCCTTGGCGCCTGCAACGGATCGCTGAAGGCCTCGCGTCCATACAGGTAATCCAGGGCGGCCTGGCCGTCGGACACATGGATCAGCCGGTTGGCAATCCGGGACTTTTCAAAATTCCTGCGCACGATCTCGGCGTGGGCCAGATCGTCTTCCACCAGCAAAATGGTAATCGGTTCGCCGTGCATTTGTTGACCCCTTTCGTGGATGCAACTTTTACCACACTGAGAAAGCAATCATTCTTATTCCGTCACTTTTTTATCGCCGACGGCAGGGTGAAAAAAATCGTGGCGCCCTTACCGGTCCCGGCCGATTCGACCCGGATCGTTCCATCATACAGTTCCACGATCCTTTTGACCAGCGCCAGCCCAAGTCCGGTGCCATCGCCACCAGCTTCCAGCTTTTCAAACAGGCCGAACACCTTGGAGTGGAAGCGCGGATCAATGCCGATTCCGTTATCCCTGACAAAGAAAAGTGACTCAGGACCGCAACCGTCAACACCGATCTCGATGCGGGGATTTTGCTGATCGCCCATGAACTTGCAAGCATTTTCAACCAGGTTCTGCCAGATTTCCACCAGTCGCGACCGGTCGCCGCACAGAACAACCCCTGAATCAGCGATCTCCACTGCCACTCCCCGTTCGCTGATCCTGCCCGCATCCAGGCTGACCGCTTCCCTGGCCAGATCCCGGAAGGCGATCTCCTCGGGAGGATTGCTCAGGCGGCCGACACGCGACAACTCCAGCAGCTCATCGAGCAGTTGCGACATCTTGTCGGCGGCATTGTGCATGAATCCGAGGTCCTGCTTGATACGAGCCTCATCCGCGAGCCTGATGTCCTCCTCCAGGTATCCCATGAAGGTTTTGATGGTCACCAGAGGGCTCTTCAAATCATGTGAAACCGTGTAGGTAAAACGCTCCAGCTCGCTGTTTTTTTTCTCTATCTCGCGTTCTTTCTGTTTGCGCTCGGTAATTTCGGCCAGGAAACCATGCAGCAGAACACTCCCATCCGGTTTAAGTTCCGGTGTGGCGTTCCCCTCCACCCAGATCGGACCCCGCTCGGGATGCATTACCCGGTGTTCGTTGTGCCATGCCGAAAGAGTGCGGGCCGACTCCAGGATCGCGGCGGTCACACGGTCCAAGTCATCGGGATGGATCACGGCAAACATCCGGGAAGTCTCCCGGACGGCATCCTCGGGCAGCACCCCGTAAAGCGCCTCCAGTCCGCTGCTGACGTAGGGCATGCGAAAGACTCCGTCAGGGCGCAGCTGAAGCTGGAAAATAACTCCCGGAAGATTCCCGGCAACTCTGGTCAGCCTCTCCTCCAGTTCGACCCGCTTCAGCTCGGCCTGATACTTTTCCCTGTAAAATTGACTGCTCTGCTGCCGCCAGACAAACCCGATACCCGTACCGGCGCTGAGCAGCATGGCGCACGCCAGAAGCACCGTTATCCAGAGCCGTTCCCGCAAAGGCGCATACACTTCCTCAATATCGATGCGAGTCACCAGTTTCCATGGAGAATCGGGAATCTTGCGTAATGCCGCCAGAACCGGATGCCCGCGATAATCAATGCCCCGCACGACACCTTCGCGTCCCATAGCCGCCATTACAGCCGGAACCTCCGTCTTTTCCAGCGGGACACACAGATTCAGCGCCGAATTCTTTTTGAACCTGAGTTCATTCAGGAAGAGGGCCGTGGCGCCTTCCCTGCGCACCAGCAGCGTTTCAGCGGTGGCGCTGCTGACAGGCCAGCGTTGGATGAAGGGATACAGGTATTTTTCGGGATCGATTCGCATCACCAGCACACCCAAAGGCTCGTTGGCATGCTCCGGATCGAGAATCGGCGTCAATATGCTCAGATAGATCTTTCCACTGATTTCGTTACGATAGAAATCTGCGACCGTTATCCGCCCCGTTTGCAGGGATTCGAGCGCCTTTTGGCGCACATGCCTGGAAAGCGGCTCTGAAGCTGCTTCAGGATGCGACCATCTGTTCATGCCGAGAGCATCCAACAGGAATATCCTGTTGTAATTGCTTTTTGACTTGAGTGCATTGCCCCACGCATCGATCTCCAGGCGGGCCTGTTTCGATTCGGGGTGTTTGATGAAACTCTTAACCAGACTTGCAAATGCGAGGTTATTGTGAAAGAGGCCTGCATCCGCCAGACGCTCCTCGCGCCAGAGCAGCAACTCGCCCATCTTTAAGTCGGCAATGGTGGACAGCTGGCGTTCTACCTCGGACAGATAGTGTTTCTCGTGTTTCCGGTGGTAGTAGTAACCGGCGGAGATGATCCCCGCCGCCAGCAAGAGAAAAACCACTATCAGAATATTGGAAGAGTAGCGCACAATACGCGCGCTTGGAGCTGTTTCCGGCCAGGCCAGCGGTTGCGACAGCGCAAGCAGGGCCGCCCCAAGAGCCAGAAAAGCCAGACTGGTGGTCGCGGCCGGAGGAATGAAGGTGCCGCCGTAGAACATCGGAGTTCCGAAGAGATAGGCAAGCATCAGCATCACATAGGCCGCGATCACCAAGATGGCAAGCCACCAGGCGGTTATCCCCCGCCAGGCCGCGGATGGACGGGCCGTTATTATGTTCCGGAACGACAGGCTGATCAGCAGAAAGGTAAAAGCCGTTATCGGCGACATGTGTCCGATGGGGGAGCCCTCAACTGCGCCCATCACCTTGAACCCCAAATGCTCAGCGGGCAGAAAGACACCTCTGAGGGAAAGAACAAACAGAACCACCGAGATCAGGGATCCGCAGACAAGGACTGACCGGATGTACAACAGGACCCCGTGGCTGTCGGTTGCACGCCGGGACAGCAAAAGCGCACCACCGTAGGCTATGAACAGAACGGCCGTGCTGGGCGCCATCGGAATCAGCCCCTGCCCCAGGCTGGTCAGACTCGGCATGGCCAGCAGCCACCCCAGCATCACGATGCAGCCGATGACCGCCGCCAGGCCGCCGCCGGTCATCAGGAGGCGATATAGCGGAGTTGACGGGGCTGAGTCGTGCGACATGGGGGTTACAGCCGGTTCATTGTCATTCAGCGGACTCAACTCGACCTCCGGATTCATTCAACCCTTCGACCTTGCTCGACGCGTCTCTCACTCTTTACCTGCCAAAATCGCTTCCGGCAACGTAAACCGGAAACAGGAACCATGCCCCGGCCCTGCCGACTCCACCCGGATAGTGCCGCCATACATCTCCACGATCCGCTTGACCAATGCCAGCCCCAGCCCGGTACCCTCGCTCTGCCTGTCGAGCTTCTCGAACAGTCCGAAAATCTTTTCGGCATAGCGGGCATCAATCCCCAAGCCGTTATCCCGCACGAAAAAGAGCGTGACATCTTCCTGCTGCTCCACACCGATCTCTATGCGCGGCTGCTGCTGATCACCCATATACTTGACGGCGTTTTCCACCAGGTTCTGCCAGATTTCCACCAGTCGTGATCGGTCGGCGCGGAACATTACCGTGCTTTCGCCAACAGCCACCTCTACACCCCGCTCGCTGATGTGCCCCGCAACCAGCTGCAGTGCTTCCCGTACCAGCTCCTGAAAGTCAACCAGCACAGGATTGGCGATGACCCGGCCGACCCGCGAAAGTTCCAGAAGTTCTGACAGCAGTTGCCCCATCTTGTCGGCAGCGGTGCGGATATAACCGATATCCTGCTGGATACGGGCAACATCGGCAATTTTGATGTCTGTCTCCAGGTACCCCAGGAAAGAGGTGATCGTCACCAGCGGGCTCTTCAAATCGTGTGAAACGGTATAGATGAAACGTTCCAGCTCGGCGTTCTTGGCCTCGATTTCCTGCTCCTTCTCCTTGCGCCCGGTAATGTCGCGACTGATGCCGACCAGCCCCAGCTGTTTGCCGTCAGCCCCACGGAAAGGCGTTTTGAGCGTATCCAGCAGGACCTTGCGGCCGTCCGGATAGGTAATCCACTCCTCGTTACTGCGCGCCTGACCATCCGTCAGCATCTCGCAATCCTTCTGCCGGAACAACTCCGCCACTTCCCGGTCGAAGAAGTCAAAATCGGTCCTGCCCACCTGTTCCCGTTCCGGTCGTCCGGCAAAACGTTCAAAGGCCTTGTTGCAGCCTAGATAAACGCTGTTGGTGTCCTTGTAGAAGATCAGATCCGGAATCGAATCGATGATGCTCCGCAGCAGGGCCGATTGATGCAGCAGCTCTGACTCGACCCGTTTGCGTTCACTGACCTTCCAGACGGCATCCATGAGCAGCGTCAGCTGCAGAACATCCGACTCATCGTACTCCTCCTGCTTGTTTGCCACACCAACCACCGCCACGATCTTCCCCTGATCGGACAGCGGTATGGTCAGAAAGCGGGTCAGATGTACATGCCCTTGCGGATACCCTTTCTTGAGCGGGTCGGGCGCGGCAAAGTCATTGACCATGATCGGCCGGCGCTGGCGGACCGCCTCCCCCCAGATGCCGGTCTTATCGAGTTCATACTGGCTTTCCGGGTTGGCCACGTTGCAGGACTGCATCACGTCACGCGACCATGAATTCAGGGTAAATCGTCTCTTTTCCTCGTCGTAATAGTAGATGTATCCATACCTGCTGCATGTCATACTGAGCGCCTCATCCAGCGCAAAATCCAGCAAATCCTGTTTGCTTTTGGCGTCATACTGCAGCACGTTCACGACACACTGCAGGCGTTCCTTGTTACGCTGCAGTTCTGCATTAAGTCTCTGTACCTCAGCGACTGATTTTGCCTGGCTCGGCATGGATAACATCTGCGGAATTTTCGGGATGAATACAATCGCCGCCAAAATCGAAACCACCGTGGTAAAGGCCTTCAGATACCCCTCGGGCCAGTAGTCGGGACGATACACGGTATATGCCGCGAAAAAGTGGGTAGTTCCGCAGGCCAGGATAAAAAGCGCGAACAGGAAAAATACCCAAATGAACGGCACATCTCTTCTTTTATGGACAAAATAGACCATTGCGACGGCTATCGCATAATAGGCCAGGCCGGTAAGAATATCCGAGCCCACATGCAGCCAGACCAATCCCGGCTCCCAGGAAAAACAGAATCCGTGCGCCATGTAGTCGCTCATTGAAGCATGATCCATTACTTTACTTCCCCCATGTTCATACCGGCCTCAGAATCGCAGTCAGGAAATCGTCCCGGTCTACTCCATAGCGCGCGGTCAGGCAGTAGCGGGCATTGACGTTGTCGAAGGTCCGCTCCAGCACATCCCGGAACGTTTCCAGCACCCCGTCCCCCTTGATGGCCGAAGCCATAAGCACCGGCAGGCCGGAAGGGCTCCAGGCGGCACGGATATCGTCCTCGCCGACGATATCGCCCAGATCGCGCTTGTTGAACTGCAGCACCAGTGGAGTACGTTCTATTTCAAGCCCGACCAGCTTGAGATTCTGTTCCAGGTTATCGAAACTTTCAAAATTATTGGTCATCTGGCTCGTCTGCGAATCGGCCACGAAGACAACCCCGTCGGCCCGCTGCAGGACAGCCTTGCGCGTGGCGTCGTGGCGCACCTGGCCGGGCACGGTGTAGACCTTGAGCTTGATCTTCATCCCGCCGGGGGCGACATAGAAAAAAGGGAGCAGGTCGAAATATATGGTGCGGTCCTCGGTTGTGTCCAGCATCATCAGCTCGCCCCGGCCATCCTGGTTGAGCAGGTCGTGCAGACTGAGCAGGTTGGTGGTCTTGCCCGACTGCGCCGGACCGTAGTAGACCAGCTTGAGCACCATGCGCATATTTTTTTCATCAAACTCGATCATCTCGTTACCGTCCGTTTATTGCAGCCGGGCTAACCGCTTCATGACGTTTTCAGGAAGGCCAGTACGTAAGCGCGGTTGTCGTTGATGGGAAAGGACTTGACGTTCACACGCAGCTGCTGTCCGCCCACAAGCCAGATTCCGAGTTCCGCCGCTCCATCGGGGAGGCTGGAACCGAATTCGGAAGGTAACAGCGAGAAGCAGCTCTCGCCGAGGATCTCCTGCCGAAGCGGCGCCAGCAGCTCCAGGCAGCAGCTGTTACACTGGATGATCATGCCGTTGCTATCAACGCCCATCACCGCCACCGGCAGATTGTCCAGCATGGCCTGGGTAAAGGTGAGCGCCCGGTTGTGCAGTTCCAGGCTGACGGTGCGTTCCTGGATCATCTGCTCCAGATTGTTGTTCAGCAGGGACAACTCCTCGTTGGAATCCTGCAGCTTTCGCAGCAGCTCTTCGTTCTCCTTCCGCAAGGCGTAGCGTTCCAGCGAGTTGGTGATGGTCACATGCAGTTCGTCATCGTTCCAGGGCTTGGGTATGAATTTGTAAATATGGCCATGGTTGATGGCGTCCACGATGGCGCCGGCGTCGGCATAACCGGAAAGAACGATACGCACCGTCTCCGGCCAGCGCGCATAGACCTGTTTCAGGAATTCCACACCGTTCATGCCCGGCATGCGGTAATCGGAGATCACGATCTGGAAATCGCCGCCGGTCTCAAGCGCTTGCAAGCCCTCTTCGCCGGATGCGCAGGTAACTATTTCGTAATCTTCGTCCAGAAAGAGACGTTCCAAGGCGCGCAGTACGTTGCGTTCGTCATCAACGCAGAGTATGCGGACAGGCATGCCGTCATCGCTATTATTGTCAGAGTCCTTGGTCATGGTAATTACTCCTCTTTGCTGCCGAGCGGCAGGCGGACGGTAAAAGTGGTTCCCTGTCCGGGCTTGCTCTCAAGTATTATTTCCCCGCCATGCTTCCTGATGATCTCGCTACTGATTGAAAGCCCCAACCCGGTTCCCTTGCCGGCCTCCTTGGTGGTGAAAAACGGTTCGAAGATCCGCCGTTGCAGCTCTTCCGGTATGCCGCTGCCGGTGTCGCCGATCGAAACGAAGACATTGTCGGCATCGTTCCAGCTGCGCACCGTGATTGTTCCCTGGCCGGATATGGCATGGGCTGCATTTACCAGCAGATTCATGAAAACCTGGTTCAACTGTTGCGGATAACACTTGATCCGTGGAATATCGCCCAGCTCCTTGGTGAGAGTGGCGACATATTTGATTTCGTTCCAGACGATGTTGATGGTGCTCTCCAGGCACTGGTTCAGGTCGGCAAAGGACTCGTCGGCGTCGTCCACCCTGGAAAAGCTCTTCAGGTCCTGGACGATCTTGCGAACCCGCTCGGCCCCCTCCAGCGACTCCGCCACCAGGCTGCCGGTATCTTCCAGGATATAATCGATCTTGAGCCGGCGCTGCAACTCCAGCAAGGCAACCTTGGAGTCACCTTCGCAGCCCGCCAGATGGACCTTGAGCGCCTCCTGGTATTCACGCAGACGCCCCATGTACTTGCCCAGCGTATTCAGGTTGCTGGTGATGAAACCCATCGGGTTGTTGATCTCGTGGGCCACGCCGGCGGCCATCTGGCCGATGGAGGCCATTTTCTCCTGCTGAACCACCCTGGTCTGGGTTGACTGCAGTTCGGAGTAGGCCTGCTCCAGTTCACGGGTCATGGTCTTGATCTGTGTCACATCGTTCATCGAAACCACCACACCCTTCACCACTGAACTGCCGGGATCGCGGATTTCGTAGATATTCAGGTCGAACTGCTGTTTCGTTCCGGAATGCAGCAACTCGCCGGTCGTACCGTCGAAAGTTACGAAATTGAAACCGGACTCCATTAACACCTCCCGCCAGTCGTTCAGCACCAGGCCATCAAAGTTTCGTCCGGTGATCTCCCTGAGCATTTGATTACAGCGCCGAATATGGTGCGTCGCATCGGCCAAAATGATGATGTCCTTGAGCGAATCCAGGGTCTGTTCCCACTCAAGCTTGGCGGCCTCGACCCAGTTGAAGACCTGCCCCAGTTCGGCATGCTTGGCCTCCAGCGCGGCCTGGCTGGCGGCAAGGGCATCGTGGGCCTCCCGGCGGGCGGTGATGTCGCGGGCCAGGCCGATTGCACACCATTTCCCCTCCAAGCGGACCGCGGAGAGCGACAATTCGATCGGGATGACCGCGCCTCCCTTGCGTTTCGCCGGAAGTTCCAGGGTCTTGCCGACCGCCGCCCCCTGCCCGTTCTCCCTGAATCCGGCAAACGCCCGCAGATGGGTATCAAGCATATCAGCGGGCGTAATATGATCATGCAGGTTCCTGCCCAGGATTTCCTCCTTGGCGTAACCGAAAATCTTCTCCGCCGCCGCGTTCCAGAAGGAGACCAGTCCATCGTTGTCGATCATGATGATCGCGTCCTGCGCCGAATCGCTGATCGAACGAAACTTCTCCTCGCTCTCCCGCAGCGCAATTTCGGTCTGTTTGCGCTCGGTGATGTCGGTAAAGGTCCCCACCAGACCGTTAACCTTGCCGTTGCGGTCGTGCATCGGCGCCTTGGTGGAGATCACCTGGCGGATTGTGCCGTCAGCCCGTACCAACGAGGTTTCATAGGTTTGTATGGAGTCGTTCTTAATGTATTCCCGGTCCTGTTCGACCTGAAATGCTGCTGTCTCGCCCTGGTTCAGATCGGTGATCTTCTTGCCCATGATCTCGGTGCGACTGAGGCCGAAGAACTCCTCGAAGGCCCGGTTGCAGCCGATATAGGCGCTGTTGCGGTTCGTGTAAAAGACCGGATTGGGAATTGAATCCAGCACCTGCTGCAGGAAGCGGTACTGCTCATTGAGCATGTCGCCTATCTGTTTGGTCTCGGTCAAATCCTCCAGGGTTTCCACCACCGCGATGATCCTGCCCTCATAGTCACAAATGGGGGAGGCATGAAAGTGGAGAAAGCGCTTTCCGCTGGCGGGAAAACGAAACCACCCCTCGGACTGCATGGCGCCCTCGACCAGGTTTGACTTGCGGAAGGTTTCGTAGTGTTCGGAAAATTCCTGTTCAGAGCTGTCCAGCACCAGATCAGCCAGGGTGGGACGTTGTTCGGGATAAAAGGCCTTCCAGTGACTGTCGCTCCCCTGCATCTCCTCGGATGAAATCCCGGACAGTTTTGCCAATGCCCGATTCCAGAACAGGATGCGATGATCACTGTCGATCACGAAACAGGGGGTAGCTGAGTAGTTGACCAGGTTTTCGGTGAACACCGAACTCTTCCGCAACTCGGCATGCTGTTCTTCCATCCTGACGATCATCCGGTCATAGACCAGCCCCAGATGCCCGACTTCGTCGTCGGATTCGGCCAGCCGTTGCAGCTCCGAGCGGTCCTGGCCCGGACTAAATTCCTGGATGATTGCCGTCAGCCTGTTGAGCGGGGACAGCATGCGAGCCATGGCGCCACGGGTGACCAGAACGCTGGAAACCAGCGCCAGAATCAGCAGCGTCAGCGAGATTTTCAGTGATTTGTACAAAGGCTGATAGGCTTCGGCGGTGGGGTTATGAATTCCAAGAATCCAGTTGG
The DNA here is from genome assembly GCA_001802125.1 of Geobacteraceae bacterium GWC2_55_20. Lineage (GTDB taxonomy): Bacteria > Desulfobacterota > Desulfuromonadia > Geobacterales > Pseudopelobacteraceae > JACRCG01. The sequence continues at coordinate 6,015 of MGZK01000178.1, read as the reverse complement.
CGGAATTCAGGCGTTTGAAGGAGGTCAGCCCTGACACCCCGCGGGAATTGACATTTTCCCTGGTCCCTTCAAAACCGGTCAGCGCGGCCTCGATGGCCGGATTGATTCCGATGCGGATATTCTCCATCATACGGGTCGGATCGGGGTGGACCACGATGTGGCGGTCGGTGTCGATGATGTAAAAATAGCCGCTCTTGCCGATCCTGGTGGAGACCAGCGAGGAGAATGTGATCCCCTTGAGGATATCGTGCCGCCCGACCAGCACGGCGCTCAACTTGCCCTGTTTGTTCAACAGCGGCACTACAAAAGGTATGGTGGGCTGCTGATCGTTATGGTTCCGGTAGGTACAGCCGATAAACGGTTTCAACGTGGCCGCGGCCCGGATGAAATGGGGCAGGTTCGAAACATCTTTGCCGGAGTCCTTGGGGTCCAGCGGGAATTCGGTAATGATCCTGCCGTCCGGCGCCAGTAACTCCAGACCGGCATTGAAAAAGACCAGCGCATCTTCTTCGTCGGCAAACTTGCCGTTCAGTCGTTGTATATTGCCGATATCTTCTTCACTGATACGCTGCGCCATCTTCAGCAACTGCCCCTGCGCAGTGGCCAGCTGGGTATCCAGCTGTCTGGCCAGGGCATCCGCCATGGCATTCTGATTGTCGCCGATACTCTTTTGCAGTTCGCTGCTCCAGAAAGAATGGCTGATTGCGATGATCAGGCTCAGCAATACGGCTATCACCAGGGATACGGTCAGGGTCATTTTTGAAGTGAGACTTTTCATTGGCACTTCCCGCGGATGATTTTATTTCACAACAGCCGGTGTCATCGATTAAAGAGGCGGCGTTACGTACCGGGCGCACGCTTCGACAGCGCCTTTTCGATGGCATCGCCCAATATATCAAACGAGATCGGTTTGTGCAGAAAATCTTCGATCGGCAGTTGTTTGGCGATCGAATGCACGAAATCCAGGTCCAGCTGACGGGAGCCTCCCGACATGGCTATGATTGCCGGCCGCCCCCTCAGACCGGCAAACTTGAGGATCGTTTCGAATCCGCCCTGCTCCGGCATGATGATGTCTATCAAGATCAGATCGACTTTTTGTGCGGCAACCTGCCGCAAGGCCTCCGCGCCGTTCGAAGCGAAGGAAACTTCGTGCCCGGTTCTGGTAATGTATTCTCCCAAGGCGAGCCTGATCTGTGCATCATCATCAACCACCAGTATGTGTGCCATGTCGTTCCCTTCGCCTAACCCTTATAAACAGGATAAGTGCGCTTAAAAGTCCCCCGGTTCATCCAGCAACCGCCGGATCTGCCCGAGCAGTTGCGCCGGATGCACCGGCTTCTGCAGATGGTAGCCGGTGATCCCCTTCGATTCTAGCGTCTCTTCGCTGTAACCGGAAAGGAACAAAACCGGGAAATCCGGCTTGATCCGGTGAAGCTCCACGGCGGCTTCCATTCCGTTCATCCCCGGCAGAATCATATCCATGATCGCCAGCTTCACTTCGGAGATATTTTCCCTGGCAAGCCTGACAGCATCCGACGCATTGGCGGCACAGATCACCCTGTATCCGGAAATGACCAGAATCTGGGAGAGGGAATCACGTACGCCATCCTCGTCCTCGACCAGCAGCAGCAACTCGCCATTTCCGGAATCATTGCCGGTTGAAGCCGGTCCGTCGGCCGGGGCGCGAACCTTGTTTGCCAGCGGAATGTAAATTTCGATAGTGGTGCCCACACCAGTATTTGAATTCACGATGATGAAACCGGCCATCTGGCGGATCGTGCCGTAGATCATCGCCAGACCCAATCCGGTTCCCTTGCCGGCTTCCTTGGTTGTAAAAAACGGCTCGAAGATTCTGCCCATGATCTCTTCGCTTATTCCACAGCCGCTATCCTTGACGGAAAGCACCGCATAGCGACCTTCCGGTGAATCTGATCCGTGCCTGGAAATAAAGTCCTTGTCAATTACGACAGATTTGGTGCCGATGGTGATCATCCCCTGACTGGAGATCGCATCACGGGCATTGGTGACAAGATTGAAGATCACCTGCTGAACCAGGCCGGCATCCCCCCTGACATTCAAATCCTGATTGCAGAGTTCGAGTTTCAGCGAAATTTCTTCGGTGACCAGACGCACGGCCAGCTTGCGGGATTCCTGGACAAGTCCGTTGAGATCGAAGCAGGTCAGCTCCAGCGGCTGCCTGCGGCTGAAAACCAGCAGGCTTCTGGTGAGTGAGGAACCACGCTCGACAGCCCTGAAAATTTCCTCGACGTACCTGTTTTCCCGATCAAGCTGCTGGTTGGACATCAACTGAAGCTGGGCGTTGCCAAGGATGACCTGCATGATGTTGTTGAAATCGTGGGCCACTCCGCCGGCCAGCTGTCCTACCGCTTCCATCTTCTGCGACTGGCGCAGTTGTTCCTCCAGATTTCTGAGCTCGCTGATATCGTACAGAACGCAATGCGTTCTCAGGACCCCTCCATGAGCATCCTGCTGCACGCGCCCTTCCAGCAGCACGATGATCCGCTGGCCGTCCCTGCGGAGCAGTTCCAGCTCGGCCTTGACCCGGCCCTCCCTTTTGAATGCGGCAAATTTTTCTTCGAATCCGGGACGCGTAGCGGCTGTCCAGAAATCGCAGAAGCTGGTGCCGATCAGTTCCTCCCTGGAATACCCCAGCAGTTCGAGCAGTCGGGAGTTTACATCCAGAAAAATCCCGGATTCATCCAGCGACTGGTATGCCACCGGCGAATACTCGAACAGTTCCCTGAACCTTGACTCGCTCTCCAGAAGGGCCTGCTCCGCGGTGCGTCGGGCCTTGATGACGGCAAACTCTTTCAGGCTGCGCTTGATAGCCGGGACCAGACGGGTCAGGTTGTCCTTGAGGATAAAATCACAAACTCCAAGTTTGAGCAGCTCCACTGCCTGTTCTTCGCCGACGCTGCCAGAAACCAGGATCACCGGCAGATCGGGCAAACGTGACTGGAGCAGGGCAAAAGTGTCGTGAAAATCCAGGCTGGGAACGCTGAAGTCGGAGAGTACAAGATCACAATCGAAATCATTGATGGCCTTTTCAAGCGCTTCCCCCGAGTCCACACGGAGGCATTCGACATCCATTCCCTGCTGACGCAGATGACGTTCCACCAGTATGAAGTCTGCCGGGCTGTCCTCGATGGCCAGAATTTTCAAAGTTGGTTCCATAAATTTATTATCCCTGAGGCGGAATGTTGGTGGCCAGCCAGTAGACCCCCAACCGGGCAACCGCTTCGGCAAAATCGGTAAAATCCAGCGGTTTGCGCACAAAACTGTTGGCGCCCTGTTCATAACTTCTCAAGCGGTCGCGTTCCTCGTCGGAGGAGGTCAGGATCACCACAGGCAGAAGATCGGTGCGAGGGTCCGCGCGCAGTTTCTCCAGCACTTCCAGTCCGTTGACCCGCGGCAGATTGATGTCCAGCAGCACTACAGCCGGCAACTCCGGACCGCTACGCGCCGCAAACTCCCCCTCGCGGAACAGGTAGTCAAGCGCCTGCTGACCGTCCCGGACAACGTCCACCTGGTTGGCCAGGTTGACCTTGCGCAGCGAACGCAGTATCAGCATCTCATCCTGGGGGTTATCCTCCACCAGCAGTATGGTCTTGATGTCGCTCACGGTATCCTCCCCGGCAAATTTCAGTTAGGTGAATGGTACAACGGATTCGCCAAGTGTAAAGCGGAATATGGCGCCCTTGCCCGGTTCCGCCTGGGCATCGATTTTACCTCCGTGACGGTGGACGATGCGCTGGACGGTGGCCAGGCCGATGCCGATACCCGGGAATTCGTCCTGGCGGTGCAGACGCTGGAACGGTTTGAAAAGTCTCTGGGAATGGCCCATGTCAAAACCGGCGCCGTTATCGGCTATGCAATAACAGCGCGTACCGTCACTGGCCTCGGAATAGACCCTGATCAGCGGCGATGAAGAACCGGCCGTGTACTTCCAGGAATTGCCCAGCAGGTTGCGCAGCACCACCGCCAGCATGCCGGCGTCACCCCGCGCCACCATACCCGCTTCGATCTGCCATGTCACCGGCCGGCCCGGCTCCAGCCGGACCAGTTCGTCACGGATCTGCCGCGCGGTTTGGGTGAGATCCACCAGGTCGCGGTTCATCTCGCCGCGAGTGCTGCGCGACAGCGTCAGCAGCCCGTCGATCAGCGCACCCATCTGCCGGCTGGCAAGCGAAATCTGTTCCAGGAAAACGCGCGCCTCCCCCTGCAACTTCTCTCCGTAGTCCTCCACCAGTGCCTGGCTGAAGCCGTTCATCGCCCGCAACGGCGCGCGCAGGTCATGGGAGACGGCATAGGCAAAGGCGTCCAGTTCCTGGTTGGCGGCCAAAAGTTCGGCGGTTCGCTCCTCCACACGCTGTTCCAGGCCGGCGTTCAGTTCACGGATCTGCTGCTCGGCAAGCTTGCGTTCGGTGATATCCTGGATCGTGCCGTACAACCGGAAGACTTTACCGCCTTCGTCACGCTCCACATTGCCGCGGGCGACGATCCAGCATCGTACGCCGTCGGATCGGATCACTTCGGCATCGCATTTGTAGGGAACTCCCTGCTCCAGTCCGGCTGACACCGCGGCATTCAGGCGCGACCAGCTTTCCGGCGTGAAATAGGAAGCGACTTCCGGGTATCCGGCGGGCGGCAGCGACGGATCACGACCATAAATGCGATAAACCTCATCGGACCAGCTATGCACGTCACTCACCGTATCCCAGGCCCAGCTGCCGACCTTGGCCAGGCGCTGGGCCTGTTTCAGGGAAAACTCGCTCTCGCGCAAGGCCAGCTCCGCCTCTCGCCGTCCGGTCAGAAGCCCGTTTACCCTGGCAAGAAGTTCATCATCCGAAAACGGTTTGGTCAGGTAATCCTGCACCCCGTTCTCAAGCAGTCGCACTCGCACTTCGTCATCGGACCTGGCGCTGAGCATGATGATCGGCAGGCGGTCCATTTCAGCCTGGCTGCGCAGCTCACGCACCATCCTTTCGCCGTTCATGCGCGGCATCATCATGTCGGTGATCAGAAGATCCGGTTTCAGCGAACGGGCCATGGCCAGTCCCTCTTCGCCGTCATAGGCTCTGGCCACCCGGTACTGGCGGGCAAGCAGCGAGCTGATATAGCGGTTCATGTCCTGGTTGTCCTCCACCACCAGGATCAGCGGAGCATCGCAAGCTACGACGGAAGCGCCTTCATCGGAGAGGTGCAAATCAACGCCGGGAACCAGATGCTCGAACAGCTCGTCACCCCGCTCTTCCAGCGCATGAATGACAGCGCCTTCCGGGGCGGTCAGCGGCAAGGCAACGGTGAAGAGTGCCCCGCCTCCCGGCGCATCCGTCACCTTGACGCTGCCACCGTGCAACTCGGTGAACTCCTTTACAATCGCCAACCCCAACCCGGTGCCGCCATACCTGCGTTCGGAGCCTCCGTCTATCTGGCTGAAACGTTCGAATACCAGCTCATGTTTGTCAGCGGGGATGCCGGGGCCGTTGTCACGTACCTCGATCACCGCCGATCCGTTGCACACCCCGAGAATGACTGAGATCCCGCCACCGGCCGGGGTGAATTTGAAGGCATTGGACAGCAGGTTGAGCAGAATCCGGCGGCACTTCTCCGGATCGGCCTGAACCGGAAGAGCGCCGGGAGCATCAATTGAAAAGTCGATGCCGTTTTCACCGGCCCGGCTCTCGAAATGGGAGGCGACAAAACGGACCAATCCCGCCAGATCAACATTCGAATAGCGCGGTTCCATCCTGCCGGCCTCAAGCTTGGCCACGTCCAGCAGATCGCTTACCTGGCGATAGAGCAGACGGGCATTGCGTTCGACCACTTCCAGGTCACCCCTGTCTTCATCCCTGAGAGCGGGGTCCGAGAGGCGTCGGCGGACCGGGCCCAGTATCAGGGTCAAAGGCGTTCGCAATTCATGGCTGATATTGGCGAAAAACCGGGTCTTTAGTTCATCGAGCCTCAGGGTCTGCTCGTAGAGTTGCGTGACCT
>MGZK01000177.1 GCA_001802125.1 Geobacteraceae bacterium GWC2_55_20 | reverse complement strand
TGAAAAAGGCTGCCAGCCTATAGGCGCTGTGGAAATAGCCGATACCTGACCCCCCGTTGTAGGCGCCGGCATAGTTGATCGTGACATAACTGAGCGCCGAAGCTCCGGCATTTGGGGAAAGGTAGATTCCGGTCCAGTCGCCGGCGGCAGGAGACGTTGCCCGCGTGGTGAAGGTTATCGGCAGAAGGCTGGTGCCAACAGCGCTCAAGGTGCCGTCGATGGAAAGACCGATATTTCCCTGGGCCTTGACGGTGACCCCGGGGTCAATGGTGAGGGTGTTGGCCGCGGCAACGGTGACCCAGCCGTTCAAAAGATAGGGGAAACTGGTTCCCGGCATATCCCAGGTTCCGGAAGTTGTGATATAGCCTCCGGGGATCGCTATTCCGTTTTCTCCGCTGCCGCTGGTGCTGTTGCCGCTCATGACCGGGAATGTGTCCAGCGTGTCGAACACAATCGGGTAGTAACCGCTGCCTCCGGTACTGATAATGCCCATGTTGCTGAACGTATTGGAGGAGATCTGGGCGTGGCTGCTCCAGAGTTCAATTCCGTGGGTTTCGCTGTTGTTGATCTGGCAGCCTGTAACTTGTGGACTGCATGAGTCCAGATAAATACTGGTCAGGCGATAGCCGCTGTTGAAATAACCAAGTCCTGAACCTCCCATGAAGGCGCCGGCATAACTGATGTTGCAGTTGGCAAGCACCGATAAGCCAGCCGTGGGCGCCAGGTAGATGCCGCGCCAGTAACCGGCCTGGTTGTGGGTGAAGGTAGCTCCGCCGGCATTCAGGACTCCGTTTATGTAAATCCCCAAGCCATCATTTACCTGTACCACTGTTCCAGCTTCGATTGTCAGCGTAACACCTTCCGCCACTGTAACCGTATTTTCGATGATATATGGACCTGCCGCCGCCGTCCAGGTTGTGCTGGAATCAATCAGCTTGGGATCGTAGGTGTAATAACTGTTGTCAGGTGGGTTAGGGTCCGGATCAGGATGAAACACCTGGTTGACCCTGACGGTTGCTCCAGCAGTAGCGCTCCACAGGCAGATAAAAGTACATATCACCATTACGAGCTTCGCAATTTTCATGACAAGCCTCCTTTTCCGGATGCAAATTTGTGGACATTGGGTGGCGGCGGGTAAACGATCTGATTAAGTATATTGCAATGATAAGAATATTATCATAACAGGGACGATAATCAATGCTGATATTTTTAGTGAGATATTGAAGGTTGTTATGAATGCGGTCCGGTTGAACCGATGGAGTCAGCGCCGGAAAAGCCACATGATCAGCGAAAGTATCGCTGATATGATCAGGCAGGTCACGATCGGGAAGTGGAAACTGAAGTTTTCGCGTTTGATGGAGATGTCGCCAGGCAGTCTGCCGAGCCAGGTGGGGAGCTTGGGGGCGAAAGTGAGCAACAGGCCGATTGCAACCAGCAGCAATCCCATGATGATCAACGGACGACCCAGGCCGTTCATGCCGTTTTCGCCTTGGGCAGATAGCGTTCCTTTTCGCTGTAGATGCAGCCGCAGTACTGCTGGCGGTAAAGTCCCAGTTCCTTGGAAAGCCGGATACCCTCCTGCCAGCCCGGGCGGAAATCCTGGTAATTAAATGCCACGCCCATCTCCTGGCCGATCTGCTTACCCAGTTCCCTGATCTCCTCATGCCGCTGATAGCGGCTGTAGAGTAGCGAGGCGCTGAACGCGTCAAATCCCCCTGACGCGGCTGTTTCCGCGGTGGCGCGCAGGCGCGAGGCGTAGCAGTAGCTGCAGCGCCGGTCCGGCTGCGCCGCAACGTTGGCCAGGAATCCTTCCAGGTCGTATTCGTCGCGCATGATCAGTGGCAACTCTTCCAGCTCGGCCATTCGCAGGACCGCATCGCGTCGGCGGGTGTACTCCTGGTAGGGGTGGATGTTATGGTTGTAAAAGAAGCCGGTCACGTCGTGACCGGCTGTACGAAGAGTTCTTAACGGATAAAGGGCGCAGGGGCCGCAGCAGGTGTGCAGAAGGATTCGCATCACAGGTTCTCTAGGATGTGCCCCATCTTTTCGCGTTTGGTGGCAAGATAATCGCGGTTGGTGTCGGTCGGTTCCGCCTCGATCGGCACCCGTTCCACGATGTCGATGCCATAACCCTGCAGTCCCACCAGCTTCTTGGGGTTGTTGGTCAAAAGCCGCATCTTGGTTATTCCGAGCGCCAGCAGTATCTGGGCGCCGATGCCGTAGTCGCGCAGGTCGGCCTTGAAACCCAGCTCAATGTTGGCTTCGACCGTGTCGCGTCCCTTGTCCTGCAACTCGTAAGCCCTCAGTTTATTGATCAGGCCGATTCCGCGACCCTCCTGGCGCATGTACAGGATTACGCCGCTTCCGGCGGCGGCGATCTGTTCCATGGCGCGGTGCAGCTGCTCGCCGCAGTCGCAGCGCAGGCTCCCCAGCACATCACCGGTCAGGCATTCGGAATGGACCCGCACCAGCACCGGCTCTCCCTTTTTTAACGTCCCTTTTACCAGGGCAATATGCTCAAGTTTGTCGATATCGTTTTCAAAGGCGATTGCCCGCCATTCTCCTCCGAAAGAGGAGGGGAGGCGCGCCTCGGCTACCGTGCTCACCAGCCGTTCATTCCTGAGGCGATAGGCCACCAGGTCTGCAATCGTACAGATCTTGATGCCATGCTTTCTGGCGAAGACCTTCAGCTCCGGCATGCGTGCCATGCTGCCGTCGTCGTTCATGATCTCGCAGATCACCCCGGCCGGCTTCAGCCCGGCCAGCCGGGCCAGGTCCACAGAGCCCTCGGTCTGGCCGGAGCGCACCAGGACGCCGCCTTTCCTGGCCCGTAGCGGGAAAATATGGCCGGGGCTGACCAGGTCGGCGGAACTGGCGCCGTCGGCAACCGCCGTCACGATCGTCTGGGCGCGATCGGCGGCCGAGATGCCGGTGGTCACGCCATGCTTGGCCTCGATCGAGATCGTGAACGCGGTTTCAAATGGCGACGTATTGTCGCGCACCATCGGCCGCAGCCCCAGTTCATCGCATTTATCGGCGGTCAGTGTCAGGCAGATCAGGCCGCGCCCGTATTTTGCCATGAAGTTGATGTTTTCCGGGGTGGCCGCTTCGGCGGCCAGGGTCAGGTCGCCTTCGTTCTCGCGGTCTTCATCATCCACCAGGATGACCATCTTGCCCTGACGGATATCTTCAATTGCCTCTTCTATCGTTGATACGGACATGGCTCGCCTCTCGTTCTATAAGAATCCATTTTCTGCCAGTGTTTTGATGCTCAAGCCCCCGCCGGACTTCCAGGGGGCGGTCAATCGTTCCACGTATTTACCGATGATATCGGTCTCGATATTGACAGTGTCGCCGCTTCTAATCTGGTTCAGCGTAGTGTTCACCAGGGTGTGCGGGATGATGTTGACCGAAAATCCGTCCGCTGTGACCGAGTTGACCGTCAGGCTGATGCCGTCGATCGCCACGGAGCCCTTTTCCACCAGGTAACGGGCATGCCCGGAAGGAAGCGTGAACTGCAGCATGTGATTGCCGGAGCGGACTTCACTCCTGGATAATTGGGCGCAACAGTCGATGTGTCCGCTGACAATGTGTCCGCCCAGCCGGTCCCCCAACTTCAGTGCCCGTTCCAGGTTGACGCGGCCGCCACTGTGCAGCTTTCCCAGGGTGGTGCGGTCCAGGCTTTCCGGGGATACCTCGAAGGTCAGCGTGCCGCTGGCGGTTGCGGTGACTGTCAGGCAGGCGCCGTTAACCGCCACCGAGTCGCCGATGGCAATTTCCGCGGTTGGCAGCGAAGTCTCCACCGTCAGCAGACCGGCTTCGCCGCGACGGATAAAGACGGACACCCGTCCGGTGCTTTCAATCAGTCCAGTGAACATGGCGCTTTTTCTGGGTAGGCATGGATGATAACATCCTGTCCGATGTGAGCGATCTGGCCAAACCTCAGCTTGACGGCGTTGTCCATGCTGGTTATTCCTAGCAGGGTAAACGGAGCAAATCCGTCGCTTCCAAGGATCTTGGGGGCAATGAATACCACATACTCGTCGATCAGAGACTGCTTGAGCATATCGCCGGCCAGCCGGCTGCCCCCTTCCAACAGGATCGATTGTATGCCCATGCCGCCCAGTTTTCTCAACAGATCCGGCATGGACACCCTGCCGTCATACTCATCGCAGACGATGATACTCGCACCCTGCCGCGTGTAGCGCCGATGCACCTCGGTGTTATCCTCGATGGTGGCGATTACGGTTTTCTGTGCCGAACCGCCATCAAGCACGGCGACACTCTCCGGTGTCCTCAGGCGCGAGTCAACAATGATGCGCAGTGGATCATCCCCCTTGACGTGCCTGACGTTCAATTGCGGATTGTCAGCGATGATCGTATCGACTCCGACCATGATGGCATCGTTTGCCGCGCGCATCCTGTGAACGTGGAGTCTGGATTTCTCTCCACTGATCCAGCGCGACTCGCCGGTCACCGTGGCGATGTTGCCGTCCAGCGTCATTGCGCATTTGAAGGTGACAAACGGCAGGCCGGTGGTTACGTGTTTGATGAAGGAACGGTTCAGGGTACGGCAATCGTCCTCCAGTACACCGCAGGACGTCGTGATGCCGGCCTGTTCCAGCGCCTTGAATCCGCTGCCGTTGACGCGCGGATTGGGGTCGCTCATTCCGGCCACAACACGTTTAACTCCGGCGGCGATCAGGGCATCGCAACAGGGAGGGGTCTTGCCGGTATGGCTGCACGGTTCCAGCGTGACATACACATCGGCGCCGCGAGCGGAGTCGCCGGCCATCCGCAGAGCATGCACCTCGGCATGAGGACCGCCGGCGCGCTTGTGCCATCCCTCACCGACAACGGTTCCATTGTTGACGATCACGCATCCGACCGCCGGATTGGGGGAGGTCTTGCCTGCGCCCCTGCGGGCCAGTGCCAGTGCGCGCTTCATGTATTTGACGTCTGTAGGGATCATTTTTTAAGCAGCTCCTGCAGCTCCTGCATGAATTCGCTGATATCCCGGAAGGAGCGGTAGACCGACGCAAAGCGGACATAGGCCACCTCGTCCATGCCGTGCAGCTCTTTCATCACCCACTCGCCGATGGTGGTGGTGGAAATCTCACGCTCGGTAGATTCCTGGAGCCGTGCTTCCAGCCGATCCACCACCAGTTCGATGTCGGTCTTGGATATGGGGCGTTTCTCGCAGGCCTTGACAATGCCGTTGATGATCTTGATCCGGTCGAACGGTTCGCGCCGGCCATCTTTTTTACAGACCTGCGGGAGCATTTCCTCGATGCGTTCATGGGTGGTAAAACGCTTGGAACACTGCTCGCATTCGCGCCGGCGGCGGATCGCGGAACCACCCTTGTCCGGTCGAGAATCGACCACTTTGCTGTCCAGGTTGTTGCAGAAAGGGCATTTCATCAATCAAGTCCTTGATTATCCGGAACAAAATGAATCACCTTGATTCCGGTCTCACTGATCATCTCACGGGCCAGGTCGTCGGCGTATCCTTCCGCGTAGACGACTTTGGTGATGCCGGCGTTGATCAGCATTTTAGTGCAGATGATGCAGGGCATTGTCGTACAATACAGAACCGAGGCTTCGATATTGATACCGTGCCGGGCCGCCTGGATGATGGCGTTCTGTTCCGCATGCAGCCCGCGGCAGAGTTCGTGGCGCTCTCCGGACGGGACCTTGAGCCTTTCCCGCAGGCAGCCGGTCGCATCGCAGTGGCTGATTCCAGAGGGAACCCCGTTATAGCCGGTAGCCAGGATATTGCGATCCTTGACCAGGATGGCTCCGACCTGCCTGCGCAGGCAGGTGGAACGGGTTGCCACCAGTCGGGTGATGTCCATGAAGTACTGATCCCAGGAAGGGCGGTGCATATTTTGTTTTACCTCGACATTTTCTAACGCAGCCTGACAAACTACCCTAATTTGTGCCGCAAGGTCAATATTTACCTGAATTGCCGGTCATGCTCCCGCACCAGCAAGAGTAGTATGCATTTGATCTGATTGCAAATGCTAGTTAGTGACAAGATATAAAAGTGTTGCTATAGTATCCCAAATTATCAAGCGAGGTTCGGGATGAGAAAAGTTTTATTGTGTGTGGCTGTTCTGTTTGCGTTCAACTCCGTCGCGGTCGCCGCCGCGCCTCAACCGCTCCCCAAGGGGTATGCCGCCTGGCAGAAGAGCGAGAGAAAAGTAGTTACCGACAAGAAATCACTCTTTTACGGTATTCACTACATCTATGCCGACAAAAAGGCGATGCAGGGTTACAAGGCCGGAAACAGGTTTCCGGAGGGAAGCCGTATCGTGGTCGAGTTTTTCAACATCAAGGACAATCCCGCCGTGGACGGACCCAAAAACATGGTCGTGCTGATGAGGAAAGACAAGAAACGCACTGAAACCGGTGGCTGGCTTTTTGCCGGTTTCGGGTCCGATGGCAAGCCTAGCGGCATAGACCCGGTCAAAAACTGTTTCGACTGCCACCTGAAAGATGCGGCCCGGAAGGATTACGTTATTTCGACGATCCAAGATTTCAAACGCTGATCGAGTACCTTACATCATGTCAACCCCCCACCATAAAACAGATCCGGCCGCGGCGCGTCTGCTGGCTGTCGATGACGAAACTGAGATTCTTCATGTTGTGAAACTCTTCATGAAAGACGCCGGAATCAATGTCAGCTGCGCCAAAAATGCGGAAATTGCCTATCGTCTGCTGAAGGAAGAGCGTTTTGATGCCATCATCACCGACGTGAGGATGCCGGACGAAGACGGCATCAGCTTCCTGGCCAGGGTTCACCGGGAGTATCCGGAGGTTCCAGTAATACTGATGACCGGTCATGCCCAGCTCCAGATGGCTTTGGATGCCATCAAGAACGGCGCCTTTGATTTCATCCAGAAACCGTTTGATTTTGAGCTGCTGGAAAAGGTGATCGGCAGGGCGATTGCTTTCAGCAACCTGCAGCGCGCTGAGAAGAGCCGGCGCTCCGAATTGGAGAAAACGCTGGCCGCACGTACCGCCGAACTCGAAGACACCCGGGTCAAACTGGATTTTGCCAACGCCAGGATGCTTAAAGCCGTTTCCGCAAAAAATGAATCCGATAACCGGACCCGGGCTGAAAACGATTCATCGGGGACCGTTTGCAAAATATTCAGCAGGATAGTTTGAAAATCCTCACAGTTCGCACCTTGACACCCCGGAGCTTTTAGGGTAGCTTATCACGTCCTACCGCAGGACGTCTGACACCATCGTCATTATCCCCGCTAAACAAGGTTGACCGGCATGAAGATTACAGCGGTAATACCCGCCCGTTTCGCCTCGACACGTTTTCCAGGCAAGGCCCTGGCCGAAATCGGCGGCAAGGCCATGATCCAGCACGTATATGAGCGTACATCACGGGCAAAACTGGTTTCGCGCACCATTGTCGCCACCGATGACCCGCGCATTGCCGATGCGGTCAGCATGATCGGCGGCGAAGCCATCATGACCTCCACCAGCCACGAGACCGGCACCGATCGTCTGGCCGAGGTCGCACGGGGCCTCGACTCGGATATCATTGTCAACGTCCAGGGGGACGAACCGCTGATCTGTCCGGACATGATCGACCAGGCCATCCAGCCGTTTCTTGAGGATTCCTCACTGCAGATGGGAACCCTCAAAACGCGCATAAAGTGCCTGCACGATTTTCTTTCCCCCAATGTGGTCAAGGTGGTCACCGACAACTTCGGCACCGCCCTCTATTTTTCCCGTTCTCCATTACCGTTTTTTCGCGACAAATGGAAGGATCTGAAGGATGACTCATTCTGCTGCGGCAAGCTGCTCTGTTACAAGCATGTCGGACTGTACGTGTATCGCCGCGATTTTCTGCTGAAGTTTGCGTCCATGCCGCCCACATTCCTGGAAATTTCCGAAAAGCTCGAACAGCTGCGCGCCATTGAAAACGGAGTGAAAATCCATGTGGTCGAGACCGAATTCGAATCGATCGGTGTCGATACTCCGGATGATCTTGCCAAGGCCCAGGAGCGCTACCGGCAGCTGGCGTCTTGAAAAGCGGCTGAGCGGTTGCCGGATTTCATCTTGGGCATCTTCACCGGCGTCGAGTATTGCCGATATTTGCCGTCGGGTCATCGCCAAAAACATTTTAGTTGTTTCATTTACAGGAGCAGATTGACATGAAAACCAAATTTATCTTTATTACCGGCGGCGTTGTTTCCTCGATCGGCAAGGGTCTGGCGGCCGCTTCTCTGGGCGCTTTGCTGGAGGCGCGCGGATTGCGTGTCACAATGCAGAAACTTGACCCGTACATTAACGTTGATCCCGGTACCATGTCTCCGTTTCAGCATGGCGAGGTGTTCGTTACCGATGACGGCGCTGAGACCGATCTGGACCTTGGGCATTACGAGCGCTATACCAGCGCGGTGCTTTCCAAGAAGAGCAACTTTACCACCGGCCAGGTCTATTTCTCGGTTATTACCAAGGAACGGCGCGGAGATTACCTGGGGGGCACGGTTCAGGTCATCCCGCACATCACCGACGAGATCAAGCACAAGATCATTGAAAACGCCAGGGGCACCGATGTGGCGATTGTCGAGGTCGGCGGTACCGTCGGCGATATCGAGTCGCTGCCGTTTCTGGAGGCGATTCGCCAGTTCCGTTTCGATCGAGGTCATGGCAACGCGCTTTACGTGCATGTCACGCTGGTTCCCTACATACGCACCGCGGGCGAGCTGAAAACCAAGCCGACCCAGCATTCGGTCATGGAGTTGCGCAAGATCGGTATCCAGCCGGACATCCTGCTGTGCCGCTGCGAGCGCGACCTGCCGGACGATATGAAAAAGAAGATCGGCCTGTTCTGTAATGTCGCCGAAAAGGATGTCATCCCGGTAGTGGATTCTGAACATATCTATGCCGTGCCCCAGGCCCTGCACAAGGAACATCTTGACGACCAGGTGGTCGAGAAACTGAATATCTGGACCAAGGCGCCCGACCTGACCCACTGGCAGGATGTTGTCGAAAAACTGCGCCATCCCAGCCACGGCGAGGTGCGCATCGCAATCGTCGGCAAGTATGTCAATCTGACCGAATCCTACAAATCGCTGGCTGAAGCGCTCACTCACGGCGGTATTGCCAATGATTGCCGCGTTTACCTGAAGTACCTGGATTCCGAAAAGCTTGAGTGCGACGGCGTGGCGGGACATCTGGACGACGTTGACGGCATTCTGGTGCCGGGGGGCTTCGGCGAGCGTGGCACAGAGGGCAAGGTAATGGCGATCGAGTACGCCCGTACCAGAAAGATTCCATTCTTCGGCATCTGCCTAGGCATGCAGATGGCAGTGATCGAGTACGCCAGAAATGTCTGCGGCCTGGAGGACGCCTGCTCCAGCGAGTTCCGTCAGGAAGGGGGCCAGCCGGTGATCCACCTGATGGAAGAGCAGAAGAGCGTCAGTAAAAAAGGTGGAACAATGCGCCTGGGGGCTTATCCCTGCTCGATCTCCAAGGGTTCGGTCGCGCATCAGGCCTACAATGAGACCGATATATCCGAGCGCCACCGTCACCGCTACGAGTTCAACAACGCTTTCAGGGACCTGCTGACAGACAAGGGGCTGGTTCTGTCCGGATTGTATAAAGAAAAAGACCTGGTCGAAGTGGTGGAGATCGCCGATCATCCCTGGTTCCTGGCGTGCCAGTTCCAT
>MGZK01000176.1 GCA_001802125.1 Geobacteraceae bacterium GWC2_55_20 | reverse complement strand
ACCATGGCGATGGTGTTTCTGCCTACATTGTCCATGGAATACATGTGAGTCTCCCTCTGTTAATGATGTTCAAGCGGATATGGATGATGCCAAGCAAAATAATGTTAAAGGAAATGTAGTTTGCTGCTGGAGAACGGTGCAACAGTGTAATATCAGCCGCTATGGCAGGTTGTTGATATGAAAAATATGCAATTTTGAGGGCTACGTCAAGCTGTATGAGGCCACCTTGGTTAAAGCTGTCAAAATCGAGCAAATGGCTTGCCTGATTGGTGGATAAAAGTATATAGTTACATATTTAACAAGCAAATTTCCATTGAGGTTGTCTGATTGTGTCATGGCGGTCGATAGGCATATTTGATTCCGGTGTAGGTGGTCTTACGGTCTTGCGTGAAATCATACGCGTGCTTCCACAGGAGGATACCATTTACTTTGGCGATACCGCCAGGGTTCCCTACGGTACCAAATCACCGGAAACAGTGACGCGATATGCCGGTGAGATCGCGTCTTTTCTGCTCAAACGAGATATCAAGCTGTTGGTGGTGGCCTGCAATACAGCTTCGGCCGTGGCACTCCCCAGCCTCAAACGGCTGCTTTCTATTCCGGTGGTTGGTGTGATCGAACCGGGCGCCCGCCGGGCCGTGGAAATCACGCGCTCCGGAAGGATCGGTGTGATCGGGACAGCTGGCACAATCCGCAGCAGCGCCTATACCCGCGCGATAAAACGACTCAAACCGGAAGCCGAAGTATTGACCAGGGCCTGTCCGCTGTTTGTCCCATTGGCGGAAGAAGGTTGGACCGATAATCAGGTGGCGCGTCTTACCGCGCAGAGTTATCTCCAGGAACTTAAAGAGGCGGCCGTGGATACCCTGGTTTTGGGATGTACTCATTATCCATTGCTCAAACCGCTGATTGCGGAGGTGATGGGACCTGATGTGGCGCTGGTTGATTCGGCCGAGGAAACCGCCCGCACGGTTGCCTCGATTCTGACGGACAGGAAACTGCTCCGCCCGGAGGCCGAAAAAGGAAATCACCATTATTATGTCAGCGACATACCGGCCGGTTTCATACGTGTCGGCAATAGATTTCTGGGGGGACGCCTGGGAGATGTCTATCAGGTCGGCCTGGATGACGATGAAGGAGCGTGCTGAACCATGTCGCCGCAACAGAGAAAAAAAATCAACATCAATCTGCTGATACCTTTTCTGGTGATTGCCCTGGTCTTCGGAACTATGCTTTGGCAAAAATACCGCAACAGCCGTGATTTGCCGGTTGCGCCGCAGATAGAGCCCTTGCTCGGCAAGAGGACGGCGGTATTGTTTTTCGTGACGGATGGCACCCGTCTGGTCAGGGAGGCACGTGAACTTGACCCGTGCGGAGATGCGGTCGCCTGTCTTGGTGATGTTCTTGAAGAGTTGCTGAACGGACCGGTTGGTGAATTTGACGAGCCTCTTCCGGAAGGAACCGTGATAAATGCGGTACGTATAGATGGAGATTTGGCCTCTATCGATCTGAATCGTGCTTTTGCGGATACCCTGCCTTCCGGTAGTTCCGCCGAGATGATGGCCGTCTACTCGATCGTGGACACTGTTACGGTTAATTTCCCGCAGATAAGCAAGGTAAAGCTGAACGTGGAGGGCGAGCAGTCGTTCCAATTGAAACACCTTGACCTGTCCGAACCGCTCTCCCCCGATTACACGCTGGAGCTACCGCAGCAACCGGTTCCGGATGCCGATGTCTCCCAGCCATCAAAAAAGCTTAAGGAAAAACAATGAAACCATTTCTTGATGCGATACAGGAAAAAGTACTGATACTTGACGGGGCAATGGGTACCATGCTCCAGGAGCGGGGCCTACGGCCGGGACAGTCACCAGAGGAACTGAACCTGACAATGCCGGAAGTGGTCGCGTCTGTTCACCGTGACTACATCGCTGCCGGAGCCGACATTATAATCACCAACACCTTTGGCGGCACACATTTCAAGCTGTCTCATTACGGCCTGGAGGGGCGTTTGGCCGAAATCAATGCCAGTGCCGTGGCGATCGCCCGCAAGGAGGCCGCCGGAAAGGCGTATGTCGGGGCATCGATCGGGCCTACGGGCCAGTTTGTCGAACCACTGGGAGAAGTCACCTTCGATGACATGAAGTCGGCATTCCGCGAGCAGGCCCAGGCCTTGGTGGAAGCTGGCGCCGACCTGATCAGCCTTGAGACTTTTCTGGACATAAAAGAATGCCGCGCGGCGGTTATTGCCATCAGGGAAGTCTCTCCCACGATTCCGATCATAGCCATGCTGACGTTCGACGACAACGGCCGCTCCGTTCTCGGGACACCGCCGGAATCCGCCGCAATAACCCTGACCGCTGCCGGGGCAGATATTGTCGGTTCCAATTGCGGGCTGGGAGTGGATGGGATTTATGAAATACTCCGTCGCATGCGCGGCGTGACCCATTTGCCGCTGATATCGCAGGCAAATGCCGGGTTGCCGCAACTGATCGGCGACAGAACCGTTTTTCCGGGAACACCCGAGGAAATGACCGCCTATCACGAGCGCATGCTTGCCATGGGAGTGCGCATCATCGGTGGCTGCTGTGGAACTACACCTGATCATATCCGCGCCATGAAACTGGCGCTGGCGAATATCCAGCAGAGCTGGAAATCCCCTGTCACAACGACCGGAGCAACACTGCTCTCCAGCCGTTCAGGCTGGGCATCGGTGGGAGCCGGAGCCAAGACGGCCATTATCGGCGAGCGGATCAATCCGACCGGCAAAAAGTTGTATTCACAGGAATTGCAGGAGGGGAAGGTCGCCTATATCCGCCGGGAAGCGATCGAGCAGGAGCAGGCCGGTGCCACGCTCCTGGATGTCAATGTCGGCGCACCCGGCATCAATGAAGCGCCGGCGATGGAGCGGGCAGTGTTCTGCGTAAGCGGCGTGGCCAGTGCACCGCTGGTACTGGACTCGTCAAGTCCAGCTGCCCTGGAGGCCGGTCTCAAGGCCGCGGACGGCAAGGTGTTGATCAATTCCGTCTCGGGCGAAGCTAAAAGTCTCAAGAAAATACTTCCACTGGCCAAAAAATATGGTGCTGCCGTCATTGGACTGGCACTGGACAAGAACGGTATTCCGGACACGGCCGAAGGCCGGCTGGCCATTGCCAGACGCATCAGGAATGCTGCCCGCCGCCTGGGGATTCCCGACTCCGACATCATCATCGATTGCCTGACGCTGACTGTCAGCGCCGAACAAAAACGTGCCGCCGAAACCCTCCGTGCCATCCGTCTGGTCAAGCAGAAGCTGGGACTTTCAACCGTTCTGGGGGTCAGTAATATCTCCTTCGGGTTGCCGCAACGTCCGCTGATCTCCTCTTCTTTCTTTTCAATGGCGATGGAGGCCGGCTTGGACGCGGCCATAATCAATCCCAAGGACAAGCCGATGATGGATGCCTGGCGCTCGGCGATGGTGCTGCTCAACCGTGACCACCAGGCCGCCGTCTACATCGAAGCCTACCGTAGTGAGCAGGCAGGCGTTTCCACCACGATTCCCGTATCCGATTCTCCTCCTACTATCCGCGAACGGTTGTCACAAGCGATCATCAGTGGTGATCGCGATGGTATTGTCGGGCTGGTTGAAGATGCCCTGAATGAAGGATTGGTGCCGCTTCAGATCAGCAACGAAGGTTTCCTTCCGGGTCTGGAAGAGGTCGGGCGGCGTTTCGAGAAGAATATCTTCTTCCTGCCGCAGGTGATGCAGTCGGCCGATACCATGCAGGCCGGATTCGCCAGGCTTAAACAGGAGATGAAGGGGCAGAAGTTCAAGAGCCTGGGAAAAATCCTGATGGCGACGGTTGAAGGCGACATACATGATATTGGTAAGAATATTGTCTGCACACTGCTGGAAAATCATGGTTTTGAGGTCTTTGACATCGGCAAGAACGTCTCGGCTGCCACTATTATTTCAAAGGCAAGAGAATATGCCGTTGATGCGGTCGGACTCTCGGCTCTGATGACAACGACCATGTCCGAAATGGACAATGTCATAAAAAAACTGAAGGCCGCTGGCATCATCACATTTACGATGGTTGGCGGAGCGGTGGTTACGCAGGAATATGCCGACCGGATCGGCGCCGACCTTTACGCCCGGGATGCCATGGAAGCGGTTGCCAAGATCAAGCAGCTGCTGGAGTCGTCCTAGTTTCCCATAAAACGGCCGCCAGGCTGTTTGATGTAAAAAAGCTGCCCGTGGTATGCCGTGCTTTAAAAAAGCGGCTCAAAAACGAAATTTAAGAGCCTATTTTTTAGGCAAATACTCCGGTTGAATGGTTGAATGAAATGCTTCTTCAGCACATTTGTTTTTAAGCGGTTGCTATTATTTGAATGTATGTGATACCGTCAAATGACGTATATATGTTGATGGTGGTGACTTATGGTTTTGGGATTCAATCATAACCTGAAGTACAAGGGTGAAGTATTCCACGTTCAGACCGAGGACAGTGGAGTTGCCAATCCGCACATCATTACTCTGCTCTATCGCGGTGGTGTCATTATTTGTTCAAAGAAAACCAGCTATTCCGACATCCTCAAAATGGATAACCTGGAAGTTGTGGTTGAAGAACTGATGAAGGAACAGCATAAAGATATGATGCGTCGCCTGAAATCCGGTGAGTTCGATGAAAAAGCGTTTTCGATCAAGGCCCAGTTGATTGAAAACTATGAAATACCCTCTCCGCGGCCGGAATCAATCCCGGCTGCCGACTTGTTTGCCCCATCATCCGCTTCACGTCCTTCTGGAAAGGGTGACATCTCAATGCTATTTGAAATGCCTTTACAGAAAACCGGGCCAGCGCCCGCTCAGCCCGTGCATAAACCCAAACCTGACAATTCGCAAAAAGATATCAATCTGGATGATGCCATCCTCTCTTTTTTCGGAAACAATGATAAAAAGCCCTGATTGCACTCGGCTACATATTTGTCGCTACTCCTGCTGGTTATGACCGATTGCCGAATGGTTAAGATATGGTGGTT
Source organism: Geobacteraceae bacterium GWC2_55_20 (assembly GCA_001802125.1). Classification (GTDB taxonomy): domain Bacteria; phylum Desulfobacterota; class Desulfuromonadia; order Geobacterales; family Pseudopelobacteraceae; genus JACRCG01. The sequence continues at coordinate 13,645 of MGZK01000176.1, read as the reverse complement.
TCCTTTGTGTCTTGATTGGTAGTGCGTACTGTAACTATTCTTATATGACAGAGTGTGTATCGCGTCGCGAGAGAGAATGTTCATATTCCGAAGTCTGACAACCCGTATTATTGTAACGACCATAACCTTGCTGGTTACCGGCATTTTTGCGTATGCCACCTTCAATGTGCGTCACCAGCAGGACATGTTGATTGAATCTGCCCGTGAAAGTACCGAACTGCTCCTGCATACGGTGGAGAGCAGTATTTACAACACCATGCATATCGGTAACGTTCAAGATGTCGGCTCCATTCTTTCGATGGTTGGTCAGCACAATCAGCTGGTAGGTGTAAGGATATTTCATCCGCACGGAATCATCTTGCGCTCGTCCTTACCAAATGAAGTCGGACGTACCGTTAGCGCAAAAGATTACAACCTTTACCAGACTCCCAAAAATTACGGAATCTTTGATCTGCCGCCTCATGGAGAGGTTCTGGCCATGGTCAAACCGATCTATAACGAGGATGCCTGCCACGCATGCCATGGCACCAAGGCGCGTGTTATCGGGGTTCTTAACATCAATTATTCGCTGAACCGCACAAAGGTTCAGATGTTGGACGCGTCAAGGATCTTTGTGGCTTCGTCGATTGCGATCACGGTATTCCTGGCGATTACAATATCATTCATACTGCTCAAATTTGTCAAAAAACCGCTTGACAACATGATTGATACGATGTCGAAAGTCGAAAATGGAGACTTCGCCGTACGTATCGATCACAAGGGCGAAGATGAAATAGGTCGGCTGATAGTAAGCTTCAACTCAATGGTTGACCGGCTCGACGTGGCTAAAAACGAGCTTGAAAAGCTGCACTTTCAGCAGCTTGAACGTGCGGATCGATTGGCTTCAATCGGAGAAATGGCTTCCGGGATCGCGCATGAAATAAAAAATCCACTGGCAGGTATTTCGGCGGCCGTCTCCATTATCAAGGATGATCTTGAGGAGGATGATCCACGCAAAGAGATTCTCTGTGAAGTGCTTCAACAGGTAAAGAGGCTTGATAAGACTGTTAACGATCTGCTCTTCTTCGGTAAACCGTCGCTTCCGGAACTGTCTTGCATTGATATAAATTCCGTTTTGACGAGTACTTTAAAGTTTGCTTCACAACATCGCGGCGGGGTGAATATTGAAAAGAGGGTGGAGCTGGAGTCCGGATTGCCGCCTGTGTACGCCGACGATAAACAGATGCAGCAGGTGTTTTTAAATATATTTCTGAATGCGTGCCAGGCAATGTCTAACGGTGGGGTGCTGACGATAAGATCTTTTTTGACACTTCGCAATGAGACCGAGTTTGTCAGGGTTGACGTGTCCGATACAGGTCCGGGAATTCCGCCACAGATACTGGAAAAAATATTCACACCATTTTTTACCACTAAAGCCCAGGGGACCGGATTGGGACTTCCTATCTGTTGTAAGTTAGTGAATTTGCACAATGGTGATATCCGTGTGACCAGTGATAACGATATAGGTACTACTTTTACCGTTGAATTGCCGGCCTGTCATTTGGAAAACAACGATGTTAGCGAGGGGAAAAATGAAACGTAATAAACTGTTGGTCGTGGATGATGAGCATCTGATTCGTTGGTCGCTTGAACAGAACCTTAAGAAACAGGGATATGATGTGGTAACCGCGGGCACAGGTGAAGATGCCCTGCGATTGGTGCGCGAGGAACAGCCGGACCTGGTTTTTCTCGATATTCAATTGCCGGGTATCAGCGGAATTGATGTACTTGAAAAAATCAAGGAACATGACGATGAGATAATCGTAATCATGGTGACTGCCCATGGCGGTTTGGAGACAGCTGTCAATGCCATGCGCCTTGGTGCATACGATTATGTCAGCAAGCCGTTCAATCTGGATGAGTTGTCAATAATAGTCAAAAAAGCGCTCGAAGCCTCGGACCTTAAGCAAGAAGTAGTCAGGCTGCGCTCGGAAACCAAAAAGAATGTTCCACCAAATATCATTGGCGATAGCCGTCATATGAAGTATCTGATGGAAGTCCTTGATAAAGTAGCCAAAAGCGAGGCATCGACCGTGCTTGTCCAAGGTGAATCGGGCACCGGAAAAGAATTGGTCGCAAAATGGATTCACTATAGTTCCAACCGTGCGGAAAAGCCATTTATTGCGATCAACTGTGCCGCAGTGCCTGCAACATTACTGGAAAGTGAGCTGTTTGGCCATGAAAAGGGCGCTTTTACCGATGCCAAGGCTACTAAAAAAGGATTGTTCGAGCTGGCGGATGGAGGAACTGTATTCCTTGATGAAATTGGCGATATGGAAATGGGAATGCAGGCCAAGCTGCTGCGTTTCCTTGAAGACCGTTCATTTCGCCGGATTGGGGGGGGCAGGGTATTTACAGTTGATGTCAGGATAATTTCGGCAACAAACAAGGAACTGCATAAATCAATAGAAGAAAAAACATTTCGTAACGACCTTTATTATCGTTTGCAGGTCATTCCAATCTTTCTGCCGTCGTTACGTGAACGTAAAGAAGATATCATACCGCTGGCAACTCATTTTATCAATTTGTACAACAAGGATTTCAATAAAAAAGTACATGGTATCGCGGGTATGGCCGAGAGGATGATGGTTGACTACAGTTGGCCTGGAAATGTCAGGGAACTGAAAAATGTAATAGAGCGGGCAATCATATTGGGGAATGATGACACACTGCTTCTGGAGCATCTGCCACTGGAGATCGTGGCCAAGGCTTCGCTTCAGGGGGGGGCGCCGGTATCCTCTTTCCGTTTACCGCCTGAAGGGATAGATATTGAAGAAGTTGAGAAAGAATTGATTCGGCAGGCCTTGGAAATGGCTGAGTGGAATCAGTCAAAAGCAGCAAAAAAGCTGAATCTGGGGATAGATGCATTCCGGTACAGGATGAAAAAGTTCGGTTATCTTAAATAGTTCAGAAAAAATAAATGGAGTGTGCAATTTTGGCACTTGGTTTGCTTAATTAATAATAAGCTGTCTGGGACCAGGCTGCGATTGCACTAGACGTGTGAAAATTAAATCTCCACAATAACGGAGGCATAGAATGATAGCCAGCCAGAGAAACACCAGAATTTGCGTAGTGATCATGGTTGTTATTACAGTCATTTCACTGGCAATCAGCGCGGTGGCAGCGATAGCGCCTTCGGTATCAGTACTGGATCCACTCGATAAAGGCCTTCGTACTCCGCTTAGAATGGCCATTGACCAGAATGGTGATGTATATGTGGCCGATCCGCGATCTGGCGGAATTGTCGTGTTGGACCAGTATGGGGTGGCTTCTAAAACTATTTCTACCGTTAAAACGGTTAACGCGCTGGCAGTTTTGAATCCGCTTACCAGCAATATTGCCGGTGGCAAAATTCTGGCGGCCTACTCCGATCAGGTGGTCGTGTTCGATCAGGCTGGGGTGGAGATTGCCAAGCTTGGTTCCGGTGCCGGACAGTTCAATAGGGCTGCCGGCATTGCTGTTGATGCTTCCGGCAAGATCTTTGTAACTGACTCAGGTTCATATTCAGTCAAGTCCTTCGATTCCGCCGGCAACTACACAGGTTCATTCGGTGTTTATGGCGCTCCTCCCGCAACCGGAGTGTTCATGCAGCCGACAGCAATATCAATTGTCTCGGCGGCAGCCGGTCAGCAGGTTGCCGTTGTTGATACGGTTAACGGTAATGTACAGTTTTTTACGACTGACGGCGTATTCGTAAAAAGCGTCGGAGCCAGCGGAACCGCAATGAGCCCGTTGAGCTTCAGCTATCCGGTCGGCTTGGCATTTGAATCTGACCGGATGTATGTATTGGATTCTTATCAAGGGAATGTGCAGGTTGTTGATCTGTCCGTAGACACCCCGAGCTTCCTCGCTTATATCGGAAGTTACGGCTTTGGCCCGGGACAGCTGGCTACCCCCAGTGACATGATGTATGACCAGGTAAATCGCCGGCTGCTTGTTTCCAACGGAATGAGCAACATTGTCAGCTTCGGTATAGACGGCGGCTCCAATCCTTTCAACTCAGTGCCTCCAGCGCTTACACTCACACAATCCGTTGTCTCGGTTGATGTCCCTGCAGTAAATATTTCCGGTACGGTTGATGTGGGCTGCACTCTTGCCGCATCGATCAATACCGCTGCCCAGGCTTCGGCAGCCAGCTTCCCGTCATCATCTTCCTGGTCCATTTATGTGACTGACCTGGTTCCCGGACTCAACACCGTTTCCGTGACCGCCAAGAACCAATACGGAGCAACTATTACCAAAACTGTTGCGGTTACATACCTGCCGCCGACTGTCCAATTGACGGTCGGTTCGTACCCGGCACTGACAAATCTGGCTTCTGTTACTTTGACCGGGACAACTGAGCCCGGCTCAACGGTATCGGTATTCAATTCTGCTACGAACATTACCGGACAGGCCAGCGTAATTGACAACGTATGGATATTTGTCGCGTCTCTCGTTGAGGGAGCAAATCCTGTTTCGATAACATCCGTAAAAAGCGGAACCGCATCAGCCAGACAGGATATATCGATTGCCCTTGATTCGCAGTCTCCGGTTATCGCGGCATCTCTGCTGAGCGACGGAAGCACAACCGCCAACCAGGTGCTAGGTGTTTCCGGAACGGTTACGGATCAGAATCCGGTGACAGTGACAATCAACGGCAATCCGCTGACGCTTGTGAACGGACAGTTCAATACCGCGATAACTTTGAACTTCGGACCGAATACTGTGACTATCGCTGCAGTTGATCCGCTTGGTAACGCATCATCGGAAGTAAGAACGATAAATTTCAACCCGGAACTGCAGTCAATCGCGGTGCAGTCACCAGTTGACGGTGCGCTTACAAACGTACAGGACCTTGACGTTATAGTTTCGGCTCCTGATGCGACCGCGGTAAATGTGAACGGAACTCCGGCTCTGCCAGGACCTGTCGTCGGCCAGTGGACGGCTACGGTAAAGCTTGCTGCCGGGCTTAACACAGTACTGGTTGACGCCCTGGATGTTTACAACAGATCAGTGCAGGAGAAACGCACCGTATTTTACGACGGCGTTGCGCCGGTGGTCACAATAGCAACCCCAGCGCAGGATGTTGCTACTAAAGTGCCCGGACTGACGGTAAAAGGCTTGATCAGTGATAACTCTGAAATTAAGAGCATCAGTGCCACATTAAACAATGCGGATGTCCAGTTGTCGCTGATTAATAACGAATTCTCAATGTTTGTGGAATTTCCACAGGAGGGCGTCTACAGCATTGCTGTTTCCGTCACCGATATTGCCAACAACAAGTCTACGGCTCTGCGTACAATAATTTACGATGTTACCGCACCGCTGATTACAGTTGATCCGGTTCTGGTCGCTACTCCCGTCAAGCTCGAAGGCACGGTTGAGGCCGGTGCGACTGTGGTAGTCACAGATGCAGCCGGCGCTTCCGCACCGGTAGCGATGAATGGCGACCGCTGGTCGGCGGACCTGTCGGCGGCTGTTTACGAGTATGCAAGCCTGAGTGTAACCGCTACCGACGCTGCCGGAAACACATCCGCCAAATCGATTGCCGTGCCAGTGCCGGACGGCGATCTGGACGGTGACGGCCGTGTAACTATTCGTGACGCCTTGAAGGTAATCAAACTGGTCGTATCCAGCTCACAGCCTTCTGCAAATGACCTTTTGCATGGCGATGTAGGCCCGCTGCTGAACGGCAAACGGAATCCGAACGGCAGCCTGGATCTGGTAGACGGAATTCTCCTGCTCAGAAAAGCGCTTGGTCAAACTGTCTGGATCCAGTAATACGTAATTTTCATGTCAAAGACATTTAGAGGTGAGGTCTATGGTATCAAGAGCAATTAACATCTTTTCGGTCCTTTCAGCGGTAATGCTGACATCAAGCATAGTTTTTGCACTGCCTGATGCGTCAACCGTAACCGATGTGCGCTACACGGTTCACAACCTGTCGAACAACACCCTGATAACCAACGGACTTGCGGGAGAAGGGCGTAACTATGCCGCCAGTTCATCGGGACAGGCTGACCAGGTATGCGTCTTCTGCCATACCCCTCATAATGCCTCACCATCAAAGCCTTTGTGGAACAAAGCTTATACGCCTGGAATTGAAAGCAGCTACCGGTTGTATACCTCTTCCACTACCCTGACTCCAACCGCCAAGGCCGCAACAATCACCTCCAACAGCGAGTCAATGATCTGTTTGAGCTGCCATGACGGAAAGACCGCAATAAACGTTCTGCATAATTCAAGCTATCGTGACAGTACAGATGTCAACGGCGATGCAATTATAGACATAGACGGCACATTTTCCGGAACAGGCGCTTTTGCTCTCGGCCAGCAGTGGTCCGGCGGCTTTACCAGCTATAACTATCCCAACCTGGGCGCTGAGCGTTCTGCTGACGGAAGCATTCCTACGCTGGCTGCTTCCCTTGCCGGCACCAACCTTACCGATGACCATCCGATCGGCTTTTCTTATACGGCTGCTCAGGCACAGGACGCCGCCGGATTGAAGGCGACACCGGATGCGGGTATACGGCTGTTCGGTCCGACCAGCAGAGTAGAATGTTCAAGCTGCCATAATCCTCATGTGTACTATGGTTCCGGCTTGGCCGGAAGTACCAGGGTGTATTTTGATACTGATATAACAACCCCGCTTGTTGCAACCGCAACCCAGAAAGCAAAAACACCTTTTTTGAGTATTTCCAACACCGGCAGTAGTCTGTGCAAAGGCTGTCACATTAAATAGTACACATTGAAGATAGCGTACCAGGAGCGAGCCATGAAAAAAAATATCAGCTTCATACTCTTGTCAATTGCCATGTTGATGGTCATACCACTCTCGGCACTTGCAATTGTAGCGCCTCACACTAATGTTACCCAGGTTGGTTGCTCCAGCTGTCACAACGCGACAGTGACTGCTTCCACCTCATTCAATAACATGTGTGTGACCTGCCACAAACCGGGGTCTGCAAACGTAAATATCACTTCGGTATTTTACCAGTCCGATGCGGCCAACATCTATAACCGGTTTAACGGTTACTCCGGAGGCGTTGCACCGGCGAAGCTTACGTTTACATCCCATAACTGGGCCGGCTCGGAAGTGGCTCCCCAGGCAGGCGCCAGTCGGCCTACCATCGCTAAAATGAATCCGGCGACTCTAGGAACCAATCTTTCATGCGCCCGTTGCCACAATGTACATATTGCCCGCTCTTCAGCTACTAACTCCGCTCCGTTTCTTCGCACAGTAAATGATAATGACGAAATGTGCCGCGACTGCCACCGTACACGCGATACGTCAAGTCACCTGCTGGGATCACACCCTGTTAACTTCAGGTACACTTCGGCAACATCGAAGGCTGTCACAAGCCCGGATGATTATTTCGTGCCTCCCAGAAGCGCCAACCCGGCCAACCCTACCGCTTCGATGAAACTGGTCAACGGCAAGATCCAGTGCTCATCCTGTCATGCGATCCACTATGCTGACTCCAACAGCGGCACCGTTGACAGCCGCGGCACCTGGGCCAACCTGTCCACTTCACGCGGCATGCTGCTGCGCACCGATACATTCGGCAAGACAGCTGAAACTTCATCGGTAAATATCTGTACCAACTGCCATAACAGGCCTAACCATCAGGTCTATGCCGGTTCCAAAACCGCTGCTAATCCGATCCAGTGCGTGGATTGCCATTCCGGCCACGTTGAATACCTGAAGCCGGAAGATGTCGCACTGGGTGGCGAGAATGCCAAGCCCAACGTCTACATGCTGCGCCGCTATGTCAACTACTCCGCCGGTGTCAAGCTCGACTCCTACCGTCGCAAGGCGTTCCTGACCAGTACCTCCAGCACTGCACCACTCGCTAACAATGCGGCCGGAACGGCGATCTGCCAGGCCTGTCATGCATTGCCGGCGAATGTGTCCGAGCACTTGAACAAATCCGCCAAAAGCGATTGCGTTACCTGTCACGGCGGTCTGCACGCCACAACCCCGCCGGTGGGTTGTACAGATTGCCACGGTTCGCCTCCTGAGCATACCGTGGCCGGTACAATCAAATATGGCGTTGATCCTAACTTCGTTCCCTCGAAAGGTTATGCTGTTTACTCTTCCGTAAACAATACGTCCATGATTACCAGGAGTTATTTTACAAATGCTGCATACAAGAACGAGTCCACCGCCGGTCACCCGACCCACGCGGCCTCGAAGCCATACGCATATAACTGTACCCAGTGTCATCAGGGCAACAACCATTTTACACAGACCTATCAGGAAGTGTTCAGTGTCAAAACCGGCATAATCGCAGGATCATCGGCTACCTTTGTCGCAGGCGGAGCATCATCTACATGTTCCAATATGTACTGCCACAGCTATGGCACGGCAACCCTCAGGGGCGCCAAATCGGTCAACTGGGCCTCAGGAGTGCGTGGATCGATCGTAAATGCCGGCAACGGCCGCTGCGTGGCCTGCCACAACGGAGTGAATTCAACATTCAACAATCTCTCAACCAATTCGCACTTCCGACATGTAAGCAACAATGCTTCTACAGGAAAGATTTATACTTGTGATCTCTGCCATAGCGCTACTGTTAGTGGCAACTCTACCATATCCAGCTATCCCAATCATGCCAACGGTGTGCGTAACGTCTCTTTCAGCGGAACCGCTGCCGGCACCACCTGGAACGGCACAACCTGCACCACCTCAGCCTGTCACTCTAATGGCAAGGGTGCACCTGCTTTGGTCACCGTGACTTGGAGCGACCGCAATAGCGGCAAGTGCGGAACCTGCCACCTGACAGCGGTCAATACCGGCTTCGGCATCATGTCCAGTAATGCGCACTTCACCCATATCTCCAGCAGCTATGGTCCCAAGCGCAACACCAACGCCACCTGTAACGCCTGCCATGTCTATACCGGTGAATTAACCGGTGCCCATGTCAACGGTACTATAGACAAAAACGTTGGCGCAACCTACTGCCTCAACTGCCATTCGCAGTCAACACCGACCTGGACCAACCCGGCCCGCCTGTCCTGCCAGTCCTGCCACAGCGGCATGGGCAACGGCAGCACCGAGGTTGCGGCCAACCGTTCCTGGTCGAATTACAACGCAACCGGCGTCCAGGCCCCCTATAAATCTTACTCAACATTCAATAACCGCGGCCACGGCGCATTCGTTTCGATCGTCTGCAACGACTGCCACAACGCCAACAGCAAGCATATCGATGGCAGCCTGACAGCCACCGGATCGTATCGCGGATCACGTGTGTTCTCCAATCTGTCAGGTCTGAACTCCACCTACAGCGCCGACAAGCTCTGTATCGACTGTCACAACGACGCCGGACACGGCGGCCGGGGTGTTGTAACCGACATCAACAAGATCAATTTCCTGTCGCACGTTTCCGACAGGGCCTTGCCGACCATATCGCAGTGCGTGGCCTGCCATGATGTTCATGGAACATCCAATCAAGTCATGCTTAAAAAGACATTCAACGTCTACACCGGAAACGGACGTGGAGCAGCAATCAAGACAGTCAACTTCAGCAACATGACCACCGGTTTTGTCAATGCCAGCCGCACCGGTATCTGCCAGGTCTGCCACACCAATACCAAGGTCTACAGAAACTATACCTCCACCACCGGTATTTATGCCGGAACCGTAACCTTCAGCGGCAGCTGGGGTCACATGGGCAACAACAAACGCTGCCTGAGCTGTCACAAGCACAATGCGGAAGGTTATGCATTCAAAGTCAGCGGTGGCGGCGCATGCGACGGTTGCCACGGTTATCCGCCTGCTACCAATGCTCACCAGTCACACATAACTGTCGCATCCGCCAAACCGGCCGTAGACGGATTTGCCGGCACAACTAACAACACCATGGCTTGTGCGGCATGTCACTTCAACGGCAACCAGGCAACTTTTGATTCCGGTCACACATCATCGCCAAACGCCAGCGTCGATGTACAGGATACGTTCAAGTTCAATAGTACCGGTACGCTTGACAACACTAACTACAACCCGTCATTCAGCTGTTCGAATGTAAGCTGCCACTTCAAGGCATCGCCAACCTGGAAGTAGGAAGAGGAGCTTTTTGATGACACGGTTTAAATTACCTATAAATGCTCTGTACAAGGAGTTTGTTATGAAATTTCACACCAAACCGGGAGTATGCACAGCCTTTACCTTGTTTATGCTGATGCTGATCCCCTTGGCCCTTCCTGGCAACGCAATAGCGGCCACCGGCACTGTTGCCAGTTGTACCGATTGTCACGGCTATCCTCCGGCCGACTCGGCAACCAGAAACACTGGTACGGGCGCTTTTGCCGGCAACCACAGCACGCATTTCAGCGTGAACAATTGCCAGGCATGCCATAACACGGTCGGCGCCTCCGAATATAACCATAGTATGAGAACTTCGGTTGCCGGCGTGAATTATATCAATATGACCGGTGTAATTCATAACTCCAGAATGGGCGCGTCCGCCAAGTATAACAAGGGCGTGTCATTTCCCCAGACCGCTACTCCGGCGCTTTCCACCTGTTCAAACGTGAACTGTCACTTTGAAACAGTAACCCCCACATGGGGACAGGCCACAACCTGGTCGAGCACAAAAACAGCCGGCAATAACGATGCCAACTGTGCACAGTGCCACGCTTCTACCGGTTTGACTTCCGGTAACCATGCCAAGCATATAACAGCTGGTGGCGGCACCCAGACCGCCTGCGCCAAGTGTCACCCAGACTACAATGCCATGGCTGGAGCAGCTGCCTTTCTGCATGCATCCAGTGGTAAAGCTCCGATCGCACTGACATTTGCCGCTGCGCCCAACCTGGGCGGCACATACACCGGCGGCCGTACCGGCAGCAACTTCCTGCCGAGCGCCGGAATCAGTGCAACCGGCTCATGTTCTTCGACTTACTGTCACAGCCCCGGTACTCTCAGCAGCGGTTATGCTGCTCCCAAGGTTGCGGCAACCTGGGGCAATACATTGACCTGTGCCGGATGTCATGATTCAAACACAGCAACAACTACTCTGACGGCAAAACATCTCAAACATGTCGGTGGAACCGGTTCAAATTATAATATCAACTGCAGAAAGTGCCATGCGTCTACCGTTTCCAACAGCATGACCATTGCAACCGTAGCAAATCATGTCAACAAGAGCGTGAATATCACTTTCCAAAACCTGTCCGGCGCCGTCAGCGGTACTTATCTCGGCGCAGCAACACCTTACACACGCGCAGCAAGCGCAGTGCCGGCAAACGCCTACTGCAGCAACACCTACTGCCATAGCCAGGGTCGTAGCGGCAGCAACTATTCCGCCGCAGTGTACAAAACCATGTCGACACCGAGCTGGACCGCAGCCTTCGTCCTTCCCAGCGGAGTGCGTGCCTGCAGTGCATGCCACGGCGGTGATTCCACCAACAACTCGATCCAGCGCCAGATTACATCAGTGGCGCACCGTCGCCACGTTGGTGGAACTGCCTCTTCCATGTACAATATCGGGTGTGCCGTTTGCCACAGCCTGACGGCATCCACTAATACAACCATCAATCAGACCGCCAAGCACGCCAACTTCCAGAAAAACGTCGATATCAGCGCAACATACGGTGGTACCTACTCAGCCAACAACACTCTGCCAGGATCTGCTGTTGGAACCTGTAGTTCTGTTTACTGTCATAGCGATGGAAAGGCAACTCCCGGCTACACCACAATCAGTTGGAATGCAGCAGCTCCCAGCTGCACAGGTTGTCATGGTAATGCTACAACTAACAGCCCGGCATCAACTGCGTTGTCTGGTAAACATCCAGCACATGTTAACAATGCGGCATTCTTCGGAGCCGGAAACAGCCTGCATTGCGTAGAGTGTCACAGCACAACGGTTTCAAACGACACAACCCTCAATGCCACCACCGGTACGACCGTTCACGTCAACAAACTTATGAACTACACCGGAGCAAAAGCCGGCAAGCCATATGTTACTGCAACCAAGGTCTGCAGCAACGTATATTGCCACAGTTCCGGCCAGGCTATCCCGGTATTCCGCAGCATGACCGGCAGTAAAGCCTGGGGAGGCTCGGCAACACTTGGCTGTAATGGATGTCATGGTTATGGTTCCGGCGCATTCACAAGTAACTATGGTGAGCCTAACTATACCAATGTCTCCTCCGCAACTCGCAACACCTACAATTCTCATCAGGCACATGTGAAAAACAATGTTGCTTCATGCAATATCTGCCACGCTACTACTGTCAATACATCGGCAGGTTTGCTGGCAAATGCCAATCACATGGACAAAACCATCACGGTCGCTTTTGACGGTATCAAGGCTACCTCCGGTACATACTCCAATGGCTACTGCAACAATGTTTCCTGTCACGGTGGTTCTGGGTCTGTTCGTTGGGGTACATCAGGATTGACCTGCGCATCCTGCCACGGCACCCTCTCCACCGGCGCACATGCCAAGCACACCGGCGCGTACCTGGCCCGCGGTCTGACTGCATACCTGAACATGACCGCCAACATCTCGCCTTCATCCGGCGATACCAATGCCACAACACGTGCCAACTACGGTTTCGGTTGTTCGATCTGTCATCCGCTTTTGAATACAACCCATGCTGATGGTACCGTTAACCTGGAGCTTAACTCGGTAGCCGGCGGCGGTACTATCAGGAGCAAAACCACTACCTGGACACGCAATGCCACAACCGGTCTCACCACCGACTGTTCCAATGCATATTGCCACTCCAATGGTAAGGGAACATTCATTGCGACAGGTGCATGGAATACCACCTATACCATCAGCACCCGCTGCACCAAGTGCCATGGCAACTCTCCTAACGATGTTGCACACAATGCACATAAAGCCGGTATTCACAACGACACGCTTTCGCAGAAGACAACAAATGGCCTGATTGCCGCTTCCGGAGCTCCTGGTGTCGTTGCCGGCCATGGCGATCCGGCCTACTCGACCACGATCAGCTGTAACATCTGCCACAACGGAACGGTCACAACTTCCGGCAACAAATACAAGACCGACTGCCTGGTCTGCCACTCGGGCACCGCTGATACGGCGACAAACGGTGGCGCTATTTATCTGGCCAACCTGCGGAATCATGTCAACGGTTCCGTAAACGTACAGTTCGCGGCCGTGTCGATCAAGACCCGCGCTCAGCTCCGTCCGGAATCCTACGGAAACTACACCGGCAACGCCACCACCAACGGTTGGGTGCGTAATGCTGGCAATTACAAGACCGGCCTGGCTGCCTACGAGACATCCAAACGCGCTCTTAATGCCGGAACCGCGGGTTTCGCCGGCGAAACCTGCTCCAACATCGTTTGCCACAACGGGCAGGGCAACAGCAATCCAAGATGGGTAACCGACAGAGGCGCCGGTTGCCTGCTGTGCCACTCAAAACTGTAACAGATTGACAGGCGCGATGCTCTAATGTATTTACGAGCATCGCGCCGACTACGATAATCTCACTACACAGACTTCAGATAGAGGTGATGCACCATGGGTAAAATCATAGCAAAAAAAGTTCGCGGCATGAATATGTGGGCTAAGGGGACGTTGATCGTAACTGTCACGTTGCTTGTCAGTATGTTCATGTACCAGGGGTGGTACAAGCCGAAACC
>MGZK01000175.1:525-9874 GCA_001802125.1 Geobacteraceae bacterium GWC2_55_20 | reverse complement strand
TCGAACAAGGTTTTTACCGGAGCCGGATTCAGTGCGGTTGGTGCTGCCGCCGAAGTGAACTCGGCTTCCAGAGCTGCCTGGTTGAAGGTATAGGATGGGTCTACGGCAGGCAGACCTGATGTTCCGCCTGTTACGATGATCTGCATTACTGTGCGGGTGTTAGGTGCATAACCTACTAAAGGACCTGTGCCGCCATCCCAGAAACCTGTGATCGGATTGAATGTTCCACCGGTGCCGTAACCGCCGGAATCACGCATGTCGGCTGCGCCGGTGAAATAGTCATAACCTGGTACCCTGGCTGGCCAGGCAGCCGGAGCGTCATTGTAGAGGATCAGTGTTTTGCCTGCATATGCGCTGAAATCAACGATAACGTCAGCACGCTCTGCAGGTCCAAGAGCCAGACCGGTTTTGTCGACTACGCCGACCCAGAATGCGGTTGGGTCAGTAATGTAAGTTACCGGTTGCGGAACCCTGATGTCCGGTTTCGGCAGAAATCCGCCTTCAGTTCCAATCTGGAAGAAGCTTGGGCCGCTTAATGCAGGATCGGGAACGCCGCCATCACGGCCGTCAACAGGCCAGTCCGCCGGCCAGTTGTTAAGTGTGGCAAGCTCCGCCGATGCAGGCAGCATCTTTACTTCAGTCAGGTTGGACTTGCCGGGGGCCAGTAGTCTTGTGTCCGGGCTTGGCTGCGCCGGGTCGGCTTCATAGAAAGACAGGTTCCAGAATCGGTCGCTGGCTGCATTCAGAATGCGGAAACGATAGGCGCGTGGATCTACGGTCAAGGAAGGGAAAACCGTGCCGTTGACAACGGCGCTATCCTGGAAGGCTTCCATACCCATGGAAACATTAGGTGTTCCAGGGATCATGGTCGGCTGACCAGGGGTAGTGCAATTGGCGTACACATCCGGGAACGGACTGCTGCAGTCCGCATCGTAGTAGGGGTTGGCTACCGGACCTTTGGTTACCGCCGTGGCCGGATAGAACCAGGGGCCGTACATCCAGCGGCCGAAGGGGTTGACACCACCGGAACCTGCCAGAGAGTTTTGGGCCGGCATGTAGACATGCGGCAACCAGAGGTCACCGGTCACAGGGGGGCGGACACCGTTGATGTCGGGAGTGCCGCTGCCCCAGTTCCAGAGCGGGTCGGTTGCACGTACGCTTGGAACCGTTATGGGAATGTCAAAAAGGCCGGTTGTCTCATTGAACAGGTACTTGGTCGTATCCGCTGCATTAACAAAAGTTTTGTCCTGAATGATCAGCGGAATCTGGTCGGCTGGTAACAGTCCGCGGGTGACGAGATCCTGCTCGTATTGATCCGTAATCACGTATCCGGCAGCTTCACCGGCATACACATTGAGCCTGGTAATGCCGAATGCATGGTCGTGATAGAACATTAAACGGGCGCTCTGCTGGTTGGTGTAGTAATAGGTCATAGCACCGTCGCCCGGATCGGGCATGTCGGGCACGTTCTGGAAACTCACGCCTTTGGTAAAGGGGGTGATTTCATTGGCGGGGGTGATCCACTGGTGTGGCGTTCCATCACTGATCCAGGGGGTTCTGCCGCCATGCAGGTGAAGGTCTGCGCGGTTCTGGGTATAACTGGCGCAGGTGTTTGGTTCAATGGTGTTGTCGCAGGGAGTGCCTTCTCCACGGACGGAACCCATGTAGGCCGGTCCGGTGCCAGCGCCCATAACCGATGTATCCACCGGGATGAAAAGATCGCCACCCGAGCCTGCAGGGAGGCTGTTGGTGAACTTTATCCTGACCGGTCGATCACGCTCGGCAATGATGTTCGGTCCCAGGTAATGAACCGGATCGGGAGCGACTGTGTTAAAGTTGGCGTCACAGGGGGGCTGTAACTGACCTCCGCAAGCAGAGGTGTCGGTTCCGAAATTGGTCTGACGGTATCCGCGCAGCTTGGTGCCGGGGAGTGGCAGGTCGGAATGCATGCGTTCATTAAATTCCACCAGTTCGATCTCATAATAGTCCGAACCCGGGTAGGTTACTATGTCAGGCTTTGCAACGGAGAGGTATTGTCCCAGATTGTTTGCCTTGGTGCTACCCAGACCGGGGAGCGTGTCGACAAACTTGGCAAGAGGCGGACTGTTTGCCCAGTTGGCCGTGGTATAGTAGTCTGGCGTTGCCGGCTGTAAATTGGCGTCAAGCGGTCCGATCGGGATCGGAGGCGCCGTTCCCGCTCCAGCAATTCCGGAGATTGAGCAGATGCACAAGAGTACAAGCATCAACCCGTATCTCCATGTTTTCATAGTGCCTTGAATTTTCATAACTCCTCCTTGTACGGTATGGCGGACTATTTGATGTTTATGGTAGCTGGAGTTGATTTTTTGACAGCTTGTCTGGCATTGTAAACTTTAATCCGCTCGGCTTTGAGCGCTTCCGCGGCAAGTTTTCGCTTCTCCGGGGTAATCTGTTGTTCCTTCTGTTTGCGGTAGTTTTCCTTCTTTGCCGCCAATTCCGGCTTCATTGGCGCCGCTACGGCAAACCCGCCTGCCAGTGACAGCAGGCCTGCGATCATAAAAACCAATGCGAATGTACCCAATCTTCTGCTCTTCATTCTGATCTCCTTTCTCAACTCTGATTTTGATTCTCAGGTTCACGTGCTCAGATAATATTAGGTGTCTTGGAGACTATTCGATTTAAATATGTTGATGGTAATGAAAGCAGATATCATGCCAAACAATGGAATTTGGTATGTTGTTAAAATATAAGGAAATTGTGAAGGGGTCTCAGCTGCTGATCTTTCTGTCTTGTCGAAATATTTAATGTCTTGTCGTAATGTACGACAACTCCAGTCGGGAAATGGCGGGTGGGGTATACAAATTTTTCAATACATGACCCAATTGCTTCTTTGCAACAGGGGAGGGTCAAGTCCCGGCCCAAGCTGGATGATATAGCATCCTTTGGAAACATAGCGCTGTCCTGGGCCAAAACTGAACCGTTCGTAGTCTCGAACGGTTACGTCCATCTGCATGCTCATTATGTCCAGCAGATGATCGCGGTACAGGTTGTCATAAATCAGGTTCAGCCCTTGCAAGGTCGTCTGCTGCAGCATGGCTATACTGCGCGAGGTAATCCTGCGGTTACCGAAATCTTTGGAGCTGGCCAGAATCGGAACCTTGGCGTCAAATCCGCCGACTTTCGAGCCGACATAGGGTGTCAGGCGGTAGGGATAAGTGATGTAAACCCTGTCCCGAACATTCTCTGGAATTGTAGCGGTTTTTTTACCAAGGTATCCCGATGATACGAAAACAATCCCATTGGCTGGCAGTTTTGCAACCAGTGCCGGCAAATTTGGAAGCAGTTCGGCATCGGTCCAGAGTATCAGCACTTCCGGCTTATGTTTTGTCAGGAGTTTGTCCAATGCAGCCTGGTCGAGAAGTTGTTGTGATGATAGTGTCAGCGTGGTTACTTCCTGTTGTTCACATTCTTTCCAAACCTTTCGAAAACCGGCCGCCAGCGCCTTGCCGACCTGAGAATCCTGTATTATCTGCAGAACAGGAGTCTCGGTAGATATGGTCTCCAGGCGATTGAGATAGCGGGCGACCGCCTCTCCCTCCTGGGTGTAGCCTTTATTGAAATAATAAGTGTACCAATCCGTTTCAGAGACCACGGGGAAATCGGTGATCGGGAAGAGGCAGGGAAGGCGCTGGGCTTCGCAGAATTCATGGATGGGCCTCCAGTCGCTGTTGGATATGCCACCAAGTACCGCAAATACCGGATTGGCGTTGTAGTACGCAGCCAATTGCCCGGGCCAGCTTTCCGGAGGCCCCTTCAGCTCCCAGATGTCCAGGGTCGCGGAACGAAATGCAAATTGCATATCTATCGTCGGACTATAGCCGAATTTTATGAAGTCATTAAACATTCCCATCTGCTGGTTTTTCTGGGCAATGAACGTTTGCAGCGGCAGCAGCAGTGCCTGGCGATCTTCCTGGCTGACATCGTCGGTAATGATGGTAGCAAATTTGAATTGCTTGCTGCTGGCTCCCGGTGAGGGTTCCGAGGAAAGCGCTTCCAGATAGCTTATCAGAATTGACATGTCACGGTCTGTAAGCGGGTAGCGCGGCATGACATCATTAAAAACCTGGCCGGTCGGGTCGGTGCCGAATCGCAGAGCGGTTGCCAGGGTTTCGCGCGTGTACGGGGGGCGTTCCACCGCGGTCTTGGCGTAGATGAAACGCCCGGCCCGGTCCGCAACGTCACCGAAGGATGGAGGTCGTCGATAAGGTTTGTAGAGCTTGTTACCGGTGGTTGGAGGTGTGACCACCCCACCCTCGAAAGATCCGAGACCGGCACGGAGATGGCAGCTGGAACAGGAAAATGCACTGCTGTCAACCGCGACGTCACCACGGATGAAAGTCTCCATCACTTTTCCGGACGGAAGAATGCCTTCCCGATACATGCGTTCGCCCAGACGCATTATCTCCGCATGCGAAAGGTCATTCGGTGGAACTGACTCCGCATGGCCAAATGTCGAAAATAGCAAGGGAATCATAACTGTGAGCAGGGCATGCCCAAAAGTCACACGGAAAAAATGTTTGAATTTATTCCTGATTAAATCTTTCATTTAGCTGTGGCCAACAGGTACTCATTCATGAACTCTTTGGTGCTCATCAAGCCGAATAGCCGCACCCAACTGCCACCTTTGGGCATGCGGATCAGGTTTAACGGATAGTGTGACATTTTATCCGGTATGTAGGCGTTAAAGGCTCTCATGACGGTGTCGATATCAGCCCTGCTCCCGGTCAGAAAATCCCAACCGGGCTTGGCCCGGAAACGTTTAAGATACTCTTTCATAACCTTGGGAGAATCGTTTTCAGGGTCGATGGTGATCGATATCAACCTTACTTTCTTGCTGTCGGCGTCAAGTTTTCTCTGGAGATTGACATATCCGGCGGATAGGACCGGGCAAATCGTGGTACAGGTGCCGTATATGAAATCCACGATGACCGGAACATCACTGTTCAATAACGATTGGAGCCGTACCTTCTTACCGTCCTGGTTGATGAGTACCACATCGGGAACGTTGTATCTTTCCACTGATCGTTTGTATTTGATATCAGCTGCTTGGGCCGGGCGGGCAGGCAAAATACAAACACAGAGGAGAATCGCAACCAATGCTGATTTTAGATGAAATGGTATTCTCATATATATTGAACTCCTTGTTTTCAGCGGTTACTGAACACTTATACATTTTATCGCTATTTTGTCGCCTTGGGAGCAGGTTTTGAAGGAGTTTTAGGCGCTGGTGGCGCTACCGCTTTGGCGGGAAGAACTGGCGCACGCTTGACATCGAGAAGCTCTACATCGAAACTCAGGGTGGCGCCTGGAAGTATCAACTCACCAGCGCCTTTATCTCCATAAGCAAGATCGGCAGGGCAGACAAGCTTTGCCTTGCCGCCCGGCTTCATTTTCTGCAATCCCTCTGTCCAGCATTTGATCACGTTGTCAAGACGGAACTCCAGCGGCTTGCCGCGTTTATAGGTGCTGTCGAACTCTTTGCCGTCGATAAGAGTGCCCTGATAGTTGACCTTGACCGTATCGGCTGCTTTAGGTGGTTCTCCCTTGCCTTCGGTTATCGGGATATAGACTATACCGGATTGGGTTTTGATCGCTCCCTTTTCCTTGGCTGATTTAGCCAGATATTCTTTACCCGCTTCAGCCTGCTTGTCACCCAGTGCTTTGCGCCGGGCGCGGGCGAGTTCCTGTATTTTAATGTTGTAGGAAGCGACGTCGAAATCTGGTTTTTTCGCGGCCTGGGTGTCCTGAAGGCCTTGCAGGACCAGTTCGAATTCTTTGGGCGTCAGATTAAATACCGAGATGGAACGGGCCATGTTGACTCCCACGGCATAGAGGGTTTTTTCATCTTCATTTTTCTGTGTTTCCGCGGCATGGGATAGAGAGGAAAACATAATTCCGGCGGCAAAAATTACTAGCAATTTTTTCATGGTGTACTTTCCTTTCTTCAAATGTTTTATGGTGAAATCAATTTTGCATAAATAATCATATAAAACAAAATAAAATCAACCAATATTTAATAATCAATGAATTACCCAGTTGCTTTTTTTTACGAGTTCAGGGCGGCTCCCTTTGCCCAATTGCACGATATAACATCCTTTTGAAGCATAACGTTGCCCCGGTCCGAAACTCATCCGTTCATACAGTGGAACATCCAGGTCCTTGCCCATGCTGATGATGTCGAGCAGGTAATCGCGGTAGAAATTTTCCTTCATTTCCCGAAGCGCCCGTTCCAGAACCTTGATCAGTGGATAGGTCTGCTTGGCGGACTTGCTTATTCCATCGCCTATTTTCAGACCCTGTGGTTTTGCACCGAAAAAGTACGCTTCAAGCAGTTTTTCATCCATCGGCAGTCGTTCCGGATAGGTTATGTAAGTGATATCACGAATATTATCGTTCAGTTCCATGAACTTCAAGTCCAGGAAGCCTGATGAGACAATTATTTTATTCGGTGGTTCAATGCCAGGGGCAGTCAGGGAATTGATTGCTTCCGGCAGCGCGGTATTATCCCATATTACCACTGCATCCGGTTTTTCTGTCTTTACCAGCAGAGCAAGCCGTTCCGGAGAAAGAAACTCTTTCTCCGCAATCCGTACAGTGAACGGTTCAGCGCGTCCAAAGGCGCGCCATGTATCCCGGAAGCCGTCGTTCAGCATTATTCCTTCCCGCGATTCCCGGGTGATCATAAGTATCTTGCCGGAATCGGGAAAATCGTCGCAGCGGTTCAGGAAACGGGCGGCTGTTTCACCCTCTTGATAGTATCCCTTCGATGGGTACAGTGTGTACCAGTCCGTTTCAGAAATTACCGGAAAGTCGGTCTGCGGGAACAAGCAGGGCAGATGGTTGGATTCACAGAAGTCGTGGACAGGTTTCCAGGCAGTGCCGCTGACGCCGCCGATCAGGGCGAACACGGGCTCTTTGCGGTAGTACTCCTCCAGCTGGGAACGCCAGGTTTCAGGCGCTCCCTTCAGCATCCATCGTGAGAGGGATAGCTTTCGGTAAGCCACGCGCCCCGAAACCATCAGCTGTCTCTTGACTCGCGGATTCCTGACTTCATTTTCAATGTGGTTGGTGCGTTCGTTGGTTCTCCTGATGAAATTATCCAGCAGATTCAGGTGCTCCTGATAGCGGTCGGGAGTGAGGTCGTCAGTGATTACCGTGGCAAAACGGAGCGTTGCAGCGTCCACTCCCGGCGAAAATTCGGAAGAGAGTGACTTGAGATACGAAATCAAAATTGCCATATCATCGTCTTGGAGCTTGTAGCGCGGCATGACAGGATCCCAGACTCTTCCGGACGGATCGACGCCGCCTCTCAGGGCAGCGGCAAGTGATTCGTCGGTATAGGCGGGTCTGGCCGGCGGTGGTTGCGGCGAAGGCGGCCCTTTGTCGGCAACACCCATGGCGCTCATTCCGGGTCGAAGAGTGGGTGGATTCGATCGAGGGGCATACAGGGATCTGCCGTTGGTGGGTGTTGTCAGAACAGAGCCTTCGACGGAGCCGAGGCCGCTGCGCATGTGGCAGCTGATACATGTGAAGGAGTTTCCGGGCGCCGGAAGGTCGCCTTTGATGTAGCCGATCAAAGGCTTCCCAGACGGCAGCAATCCATCTCGATAAAGTCGCTCACCCAGAGTGTCGGAAGCCGGAGGGGCAAGCCGTGACGGCTCTTGCTGACCATAAACGTCACTGAGGACGAGTGAAACGCAGATAAACACAATGCATATAAAAAAGCTGAATACTCTATTCATGATAACCGTGTGAATATTATATTGGTTTCAGGGCCGGCAGATCCACCGGCGGAATGCTTCATCTTCCAGACATCATTTGGCGCCTGGCACAACCGGTGACGCCAGGGACGTGGCGTTGGTCAGAACGGCGGTATTTCGTAATGCATGCGCCTTGCGTTTTGCCAGATGTTCGGTCGCGGTTTCACGATGCTTTGGAGACGCCGCTTCGGGAACCGGCGGAGTCGCTGTGTAAGCCGCTTGTGTTTTTGCAGGAGCAGGAGGTGTTACTGGCGTCGCAGCGATGGGATCCCGCTGCACCGCAGGATGAACTATTGCTCGCGTAGCCGTGGAAGAAGCTTTCCGGTCAGGAACTGATTTCTCGTCACCGTTACAGATCACTTCGGTATGGTCCGGATAATCAACCGTTCGACAGGCTGTTTCTCCCCAGGCTACGGAGCTTGCCAGCAACATCAGAGCCGAAAGAGTTATGACTTTCATGGTAAACACCTTTCGTATATTAAGTAGGTTCAGTATGTCACAATTCCTATTTCACAACAATGCCATCCATGATTACAGTGCCCTGCTGTAGCGTTACAGTGCCTTGAATCGTTGTCGTGTTAGCCGGGACCGGAGTGAAAGTACTGGTGTAGCCTCCCTTGATGGTAACGGTCGTAGACGGTTTGTTTGCAGTAAGATTACCGGGAACATTGGTGCCGATAACTTCGATCACGTCATTGTTGACAGCTGCATTGTAGGCCGCCTGGATGGATGAATAGGGAGGGGCGGCGCCGATTTTGGCCACGGATGTTGCTCCGGCGACGGTAATCTGGGTTACGGACGCGGTGGCTGTCGTGTAATTTGAGGTGCTGGTAGGCGTAAATGTCACCGATAGCGTAGCGCTGCTGGTGTTCAGTACGGTTCCGGCGGCCGGGCTGTATGTAAATGTGCCGGACACGCTGGCAGTCGCATTTAGCTGTGTGCTTGAAAGCGGAGTGCCGAAAGTTATCGCCGCCGGCGTGCCCCAGGTGATCACTGGGGTTGCCTTGATTACGGTCATCGCGCCATTTACATAGCTGATGTTGTAGTTTCCGAGCCCGGTGCCGAAAGACGTGCTGGGAACGATCGGGTAGGGTGATCCGGCAACGGTCGCGTAGCCCGGGGCGCCATTGCTGGTCATTGCCACGTAGTTCACCTGGTCGGCATTGAGCAGGCCGGTAGTGGTGAACTCGCTGCCGTTGAAGGTGAATGCCGTTCCGTAGGTTTTGGTCTGGTTGTTGATTGTGATGGTCAATGGAGCCCTGGTGATCCTCAGCAGTCCGTTGACATAGGTTATGGCATAGTTTCCGATTGATCCGGTCGAGAACACCGCTGTGCCCGGGGTGATGCTGTGTGTCGTGCCGGCAAAGGCGGTTGCTGTCGCACTGTTCTGATAGGTATAGCTGACAGAGGCGATGCTGTCTCCGGTTGCCAGAGTCCCGCTGGTGATTGAATAACCGGGATTGGGTGGATTGAGCGCGCCGTAAAGGCGGGTGGTATTGTTGGCCGCGATGGTCACCGCTCTCGGCGAAACCACGATGCTGACCGGAACG
>MGZK01000175.1:182-516 GCA_001802125.1 Geobacteraceae bacterium GWC2_55_20 | reverse complement strand
GCGCTGTAGGTGGCGTCGCCGGCCTGGCTTGCGGTGACCACGATGGTTCCGGCTCCGGTGATGTTAAGGGTGTTACCGCCGGTAATATTGCCTGGTCCGCTGGTTACCGCGAAGGTGACCGGATTTCCGGAAGCGCCGCCGGTGGCGGAGAGAAGAATCGGCGCATCACCGAAGGTTGCTGTTGTCGGCGGTGTAAAGGTAATGGTTTGCGTTGCATTTGCGACGGTATATGTGACGGCCGCGGTCTGCACTGTGTTGCCCGGTCCTGTTGGTCCCATTGCCTTGGCGCTGACGGTGATGGTGTATGTGCCCGGCGTGCTTGGCGGTGTCCAGG
>MGZK01000175.1:0-134 GCA_001802125.1 Geobacteraceae bacterium GWC2_55_20 | reverse complement strand
TGCCCGGTCCTGTTGGTCCCATTGCCTTGGCGCTGACGGTGATGGTGTATGTGCCTGGCGTGCTTGGCGGTGTCCAGGTGGCGCTGCGTATCATGTTGAAACCGTCAACCGTGGAACTGAGTATCTTTGAGGCG
>MGZK01000174.1 GCA_001802125.1 Geobacteraceae bacterium GWC2_55_20 | reverse complement strand
GTTGACGGTGAAGTCCAGGTGCTGGCCGGCTATGTAGGTAGCGTTAGGCGGGACCGAGACCGAGCTGGCTGTGGGTGCTACTGCGTCAACCAGGACCGAGGCGGTAGCGCCTACAGAGTTCAGGGCGATGTTGGCGTTGTTGGTGGCGGCGTCAGCAATGGTGGTGCTGTTGAGGGTTACTGCGCCGACCGCAATGCCGTCACTATCCAGGTCGTTGTTTTGCACGGTGTAGCGGTAGGTGATGCTGCTGGTTGTTTTGGAGAGGTAGGCGGCACTTACGGTTGCGCTGCCGATGGTCAGTCCCAGGGTGGAGTCGCTACCGGTTACGGTGACGTTCTCGGAGAAGTTGACGGTGAAGTCAAGGTTCTGGCCGATGGCGTAGGTGGCGTTGGACGGGACCGTTACCGAGGTTACCGTGGGCACTACGGCGTCAACAAGGATAGCGGTGGTGCTACCGACCGAGTTCAGGGCGATGTTGGCGTTGTTGGTGGCGGCGTCGCTGATGGTGGAACTGTTGAGGGTCAGGCTGCCTACCGCTATGCCGTCGCTATCCAGGTCGATGTTTTGCACGGTGTAGCGATAGGTGATGCTGCTGGCGGTATTGGAGAGCTGGGCGGCGGTTACGCTGCTGGCGCCGATGGTCAGACCCAGGGTGGAGTCCGTGCCGGTTACGGTGATGTTCTCGCTGAAGTTGACCGTGAAGTCAAGGTTCTGGCCGGCTATGTAGGTGCCGTTGGACGGGACTGTTACACTGGTGACCGTGGGGACTACGGCGTCAATCAGGATGGCGGTGGTGCTGCCGACCGAGTTCAGGGTCATGGTGGCGCTGTTGCCGGCAGCGTCACGGATGGTGGAGCCGTTGAGGGTAATCGCAGCTCCGACCGCGATGCCGTCGTTATCCATGTTGCCTGTGGCAATTGTGTAGCGGAAGACAATGGCGCTGGTGCCGGTACCGGAGAGGTAGGAAGCGTTGACGCTGCCGCCGGTATCCAGGGTGACCGGTATGTGGGGGGTGCCACCGGCGGTGTTGACCGTGACGTTTTCTGTAAAGTTGACGGTGAAGTCCAGGTGCTGGCCAGCAACGTAGGTGCCGTTGGATGGAACTGTTACCGAGCTTACTGTTGGCACTACGGCGTCAACCAGAACGGAGGTTGTGTTGCCGATGGAGTTGAGAGTCAGAGTGGCGTCATTTCCGGCGTTGTCTTTGATGGTTGCACCGTTTGAAGTGATCGTTGTACCGACGGATATTCCGTTGGTATCCAGGTTTCCGGTAACCACCGTGTAGCGGAAGACGATGGCGCTGGTGCCGGTGCCGGTGAGGTAGGAAGCGTAGACGCTGCCGCCGGTATCCAGGGTGACCGGGATGTGGGGCGTGCCGCCGGAGGTGTTGACCGTGACCGCTTCTGTAAAGTTGACGGTGAAGTCCAGGTTCTGGCCGGCAATGTAGGTGGCGTTGGATGGGACGGTTACCGAGGTGACCGTGGGGGCTACGGCGTCAACCAGGACGCCGGTGGTCGCTGCAACGCTGTTCAAGGTCAGGTTGGCGTCTGTGCCACCAGAATTTTTGAGGCTGCCACCGTTCAGTGACAGGGTCCAGACTGTAATTCCGTCATTGTCCTGATCGCCGGAGGCAACCGTATAGCGGAAGAGCAAATTCTGGGTACCGGATCCACTCACATAAGAAGCTTGTACAGTGCCTCCCGTGTTCAGGATTAGGGACAAACTCGGAGATCCAGTAACAGTGACAACCTGATCGAAAGTAACTGTAAAGTTCAGGGCGTCTCCCGCCTTGTATGTGCCGTTGCTGGGGACGGAGACGGAAGTGACCACTGGAAGCGGCACAACTGTTACGGTTATCTGCCGAGTGGCGCTGGCGGTGCCGTCGCTGACCTGCACGGTGAAGGTCTCGGTGCCGCTGTAGCCGTTGGCTGGCTGATAGGTGATGGTGCCACCGGGGGTAATGTCGCTGCTGCCGGAGCTGGCGGTGGCGCCGGAAAAGGTGAGCGTGCCGCCGTGGTTGGGGGCCACGCTCTGGCTCCAGGTCTCGGTCTGGCTGGCGTCGGTGTCGCTTACATGGAGCAGGCCTTTGATGTCGGTGGCCCCAGAGTTCTGGTTGACCGTCAGGGTGGTGGCGGCGCCAACAAAGGTGGGAGCGATGTTGCCGCTGGCCGTCGAATTGTTGGTGACCGCGAAATTGTTGAACGCGACAGCCGGATTCCATGCGTCGTCAATAAGCCCCTGGTAGCTGTCGTCATAGGCTACCTTGACCGTCTGGCCTGCGTAGATCGGGCTCGCCAGCGTCAATATCGCGGTGTTGCCGGAAAAGGCGATGCTGTTGATGGTGACCGGTGTGGAGTTGGCGGTGACGGTGAAATCGGTGGTATAAACCATGCCTTCACTACTGGCGACGCTTTCGTTAAAGGTGATCGTGACGGTTGTGCCGGCGGTATTGGTTGCCGCGCTTTGCGGGGTCGGAGGGGTGGTGTCCGGAATGGTGCAGGTGATGAGCACATCGAAGGAGCCGCCGTCCGTCTTGTAGGTTGAAGATGTATAGAAGTCTATATTGCTCGAACACTGGGCTGCCTGGCTGTAATTGTTGTTGTTGAAAACCAGCGTAAAATATCCCGGTGTAGTCCCCAGGTTAACGGCCAGGTTGGTGACGTTGCCGGTGATGTCCTGCCAGGCAACCGCTGCATCGTAGTTGTTTCCGGCGTTTGGTATGGAGGAGCGCATGAACGTGATATGGCCTGGTGTGGGGTTTTGCGAAGCAAACTCCGCGTAGGTATTCATGGTAACCCGGGCCGTAATCTGAGCGTGTGAGGTCTCCGCGGGAAAAATTAATGCCAGGAAAAGCAACCACAGCCACGGAAGAACTTTTCCGGAACTGAAAAGACGGGTAACAAAACTGAAGAGCGATTGGGGGGACAAGGCGAGCTGGAAAGTACTTGGCATTGAATATCCTCCTTGGATCACAAATGTCATGCGGTTTATATATCATCCGTTGAAAATATAACAACCGGGGTGTCATGAATTAAAATAGCAGACGGTTGGCCTGGTTTCTGCCGGTGGACGGCGTGTTCCACTTAACCGCTGGAAAACATGTCATAAAAAAGTGCGGAACAGTTACAAACTGAATAACATTTGTTTAATAAAATAAAACAAAATGGAATATGGTCATGTATTTTAATTAATTTGGAGGTTGGTGATCTAATAGCATTAATTCTGCTGCAAATCAATACAGAGTAATGATCCCATTCCGGTCTCCGCAGCGTCAGGCCTGCATTAATATTCTCTGTCACATCACGCTGTTTGGGCAACCGGCACTGCCGTAAGGGGTGCAGGTTTTTTTACACAAAAAAATACCCAGTAATACCGGCGTGTTACGCATGTGTGTAAAGTTTCTTTTCAATTTTAATAATCCTTGTAAATTAGATAGTTACAGAGAAGTGAAAAGATTCTTTACACTTTTTTTATCCGGATCCGTGCGTTTTCTGATGCTGTTGAGAACATACATATTTCTAACATCCAGTAATTATTTATGTAAAAGGTGTTGGTACATTAATTGCTTAGGTGCTTGGATTTCATTTAATCGGGCCGATCATTTTGTGTTGCAAATTGCCCGGTGTTTTCTTTGACAGTCGCATGCCGGTGGAGTAGGGTGAGAATATTTTATATTGGAATCTGGTAATGAACCTGGGTGGATCTGACGTTTATCCGAATCTGATCAAGACAAATTGCGGGGAGGGTCATATGACAGTACTAAGGAATCTCTGGTTGCAGGCGGGCGTACTGCTGATGCTGATGTTGTTGCTTGCCGCGTGCAGCGGCGGAAGCAGTGGTGATACCAGGAACAATGGGGTCGTGGACCCGGCCACATCGTACAAAGGGGTCACAACCCCGGCAACTGTTAACAGCGGCAATTCAGAGGATCTGGCCCTGGGTGGATTCGGCGGCAGCAACTTTGCCGCAGCCATCGGCAATTTTACCGTAACCGGAAAAGTAGCTGCAAAAACCCAAACCACGGCGGAGCAACCAGTACGGAATCTGGCCCAGGTACTAAAGCAGGCGACACGGCGGATGGACATTCCCGGCAAGGACACCAGGAAAAAGCTGGAAAAGCCCGCAGCCGGCGCGGCCAAGACGCTGAATCGTACGGTAACACACCAGACCTTGGGTGATGGCGGCGGCATGGTAACTTATACACTGGATATCAACGACGCCACCGGCAGTTTTTTCGGTTCCCTCGACTTCCAGAACTATACTTCGCAAGGGATCGTCATATCCGGCAAGGCCGACATGCTGGGTACGTTCGACGCAAGTCAACAGCAGATCAGCCGACTCACCCTTTCCTTCGGCTCCCTGACCATGAAGCAGAGCACCTTCTCCTTTACACTGATCGGAACGTTGTCGTGGGGCTACAATTATGCCGCTGCCACCGAAGCCCTGTCGATCAACATGGTCCTGGTTGAAAATTCGAACCACCTGACTTACTGGTTCAAGAATTATGAAATCACCACCACTTATGGCAGCACCTACCTGACTCAGTCAGCCAGCGGACGCTACTACGACCCGCTCCACGGATATGTTGACTTCACAACCCAGGCTCCCTTGATCATTTACAATGGCAATGATTGGCCATCCCAGGGCGGCTTGCAGTTTTCAGGGAACCAGGGCACGTCGCTCCGCTTGAGTTTCGCGGCAGACACCCTGTTGATCGAGGCCGATACGGATGGAAACGGCTCACCAGACTGGCAAAACCAGCGGCAGACCAACATCCTGCCGGCGATCAACAAGTCGCCGGTTGCCAACGCCGGTCCCGACCAGACCGTGACCCAATGGGCCAAAGTGTCGCTCGACGGCAGCGCCAGCAGTGATGCAAACGGCGATCCTCTCACCTATTACTGGTCCATCGTCTCCTACCCACTGAATGCGTACCCGCCACTTACCGGGGCCAATACCGCCGCACCATCCTTCACACCCGAACAGGCCGGCACCTATCAATTCCGGCTGTCGGTGTACGACGGCCAATTTACCAGCACTGAAGACACGGTAAGCATCACGGTAATGGCTGTCGCCGCCAGCTCCCCCGGCCTTTTTCAGGAAAAGTGGCAGTACGGACTTTATGGTACCTATATCGGTCACGCCGGCCTCTTCACCAGCGACCTGGAAGGTGACGGCAGTCGGGAAATTATTGCCACTTCCACATCCTCGGGATACGGCAGCAATTTTAGTTGGTACATTGTGCGTCGAACCGCCAATGGTGTTTATGAACAGGTTTGGCGCAGCAAACAGTATTCGACGACCATAGCCCAACTGACCCTCGCCGATATCACGGGTGACGGCAGGGACGACATCGTGGTCGGCCTGGACGACGGCACGGTGTACATCTACGACGGACCGACCCGGCAGGAGATCGGCCAGCTGAGTACGACCACCATGTTGACCGCCCTGGCTGTCGGCGATCTGGACGGCAACGGGGCCATGGAAGTCATCGTTAGTGACGGTCTCGGTGTCTTTGTCTACGCCGCCGACGGCAGCGGCCTGCGCTGGTCCGTGGCTACGGGGGGCGGCAGTTCCATCGCAGTGGGGAACGTGGACGGAGATGCGGCACTGGAGATCGTAACCACTGCCACCGGCGGCAAAGGGTACGTCATCGACGGGGTGTCACACAACATCGATTGGGAATATATTAACGGGTTCGGCGCCAGGGTCAGTCTGGGTGATCTGGATGGCGACGGCATGCAGGAGATCGTCGGCGCGGCAGCATGGTACAAGATCACGGTATTCGATGCAGACCGCAAGACCCCGGACTGGGAGATCTCCACTTCTCTGGATATTGGCGCCTTACTGGTTATGGACACGGACGGGGATGGCGTGCCAGAGATCATCTACGGCGACAGTCAGTGGGGCAATTTGCACTCCGTCGATGTCCGTACCCACACAGAGAAGTGGGCGGTTAACAACCCGGAACACGGGGTGTCCGGCATTGCTTTTGGCGATGTGGACGCTGACGGTGCGAAAGAACTGCTGTGGGGAGCTGGTGGAAGCTCAGCCGGTCTCTTTATTGCCGATCCGGTCACCAATGTGATCGAGTGGCAGAGCTTGCACGTCGACGGTCCCCTGAGCGCCGTAGCCGTTGGGGATGTGGATGATGACGGCGAGGACGAAATCGTGATGGTTTCTTTCGAGAGCGACGGTGGTTATGCCGAGGGGGTCATTCACATCTTCAACGCCCGGACCAAGGTCATGGAATACCAGGGGAAACTCGGCATAACTGACTGGATGGGCGTGCGTTCGGTCAAGATCGGCGATGTGGACGACGATGGCAAAAGCGAATTCGTGGTCACCACCGGCAATATATACGATGGTGTTATTCGCGTATACGACGGCGCCGCCCATACCCTGAAACAGCAGAGCGCCGGCTATAATGGCAACTTCTTCTCCGCGCTGGCCATCGGTGACGTGGATGGTGACGGAAAAACTGAGATTGTTGCCGGTCAGGGGCGGGAACATACCGGAGCCACTGGGGTCTATCTGATCGTGTTTGACGGCGCCACACTGCAAGAAAAATGGCGAAGTGTCGATCTTGGGAGCAGCTGGGGGGGCGTATACGACATTAAACTGGCCGACCTGGACGGCAACGGGCACCAGGATATAATAGCCTCCATTCCTGATAGCTCTCGACTCATAGTCTACGATGGGGTCAACCACGACCTGAAACAGATGATAGCACACCCGGCCAGGGCACTGGCGGTGGCGGACGTGGATGGAGATGGCGCACTGGAACTGTTGGCCGGCCGGCCGGACGGCAAGATAGATGTCTTCGACGGTACGACCTTTACCGTCAAAAATTCATTCTCCACCTTTGGCAAGACACCGGTTGATGCCCTGCGTGTTGTCGATCTGGACGGCAACGGCACCAGGGAATGGTTGCTTGCCAGCGGCGGTTTCCTGACGGCGCTGGAGGGGCAGGGATTGAAATGGCGCAGCCAGGACCTGGGCGGGAGCCTGGGGTTGTATAACCACCTGGAAGTCAAGGATTGCGATGGCGACGGCAAGCCGGAGATCTACGTCGGCGCAGTCGCGTCACTATATCAATTTGCCATGTGAGGAACATCGCATTCCTGGGATCGGAAGCCGGCAAGCGCTACACAAAAGTAGTCGGGGATGGTTACGGGCAGATACTTGAGGATTTGATTTTGGAGAGCAAGAAGGATCTGATCGAGGAAATCAAGATGCAGTCGTTGGGCGATGAAGATGAGGCCTGTATGGAGAATGGGGAAGGCGCGGCAGGAAGGCCGACTGAAGGGAAGTAAATATTGAAAACATGCGGGTTAGGCGAATAGGAGGACGATCATATGGGAATATTTGGTAAACTCTTTGGGAAAAAGGAATCAACTCAAGATCCACCGGGTGTCGGCTTGCGCTTAATGGCTTTAACAACTCCTGTAAATAAGCTCGGGTTCACATCTGATAATGATTTCCCAAATGTTTATGGCGTTTTAACAGACTGGAATATTGGAGAAGTGACGGCAACAGTAATGTCTATGCGTGACGGAACGGCAAGTCTATACACAACATCGACTTTCGGAGTCATTGGCGGTCAAGGACATGACAATGTACGACATGCTGCGGTTCAACACGTCCAACTGGCAGAACAATTTAATAAGCTTGGAAAATTAGTTACTGACTTTCCGTATCCTAAGAGTGGACAGGTGAATTTCTATATTCTGACTTATGATGGAGTACGACTTCACATTGTCAATGAAAGTGCCATAGACCAAGGTACAGATCCCGAATATTCACTTTTCGCATCTGCACAGGATGTATTAACAAATTTAAGATTAATAACAGAGAAAGAAAATGCCTAGCCCCTTGGCGGCAGACGGGCGCGATAAAACCGCGCCGCTGTAGTGGCTTAACGGGTAACCGGCATTCCTACTACGGAGAACAAAAGGAGATTTAGATGGATTTAAAGGACTTCATAAAAGAAGCAATCAAGGATATTTCTGAGGCAATCTCTGAGATGAATGGTGAATTGGCAGAAGTTGGCACTATAGTCAACCCAAAGGATGTTCATCCTACGATTAAAAATGAAGATGTTTATGGATACTTGATGAAGGAGCAAGAGAATTCCGATTATCGACGTCCAGTTCATTTAATAAGGTTTGACGTCGCGGTATCTTCTGCAACTAAGAAAGATGGTAAAGAAGGAATTGGAGTAAATGTTGTTGGAATAAAGATCGGTAAAGACGGTACACAAGCAGATGAGAGTAAAATGAGTAGCCGTCTCCAGTTTTCAATCCCGGTTGCCCTGCCAGTAGGTAAAAAATAGCTCACATCATTATGAGACTTCCAAACCACACCGGTCGGTCAAAAAGGCACGCCCTTGTACTACTTGGATCGTCAACTGAATTAATTTAACGGGGGTAATATGAAAAGAGTTCTTGGGATCATTATAGTACTGGCGTTGTTCGGCTGTTCAAAAGGGATGGTCAAACACTCATTTATAAAAAGCTACACGGTAGGGGAAATTGAAACAGCCTATATTGGTCAACCAGTTATAAAAATAAGAGATATATATCAAGACGTTAACAAGGACGGTAATAATAAGTGCTTTTACGCAAAACCGTCAAACGATTTTACTTTAACAGGTTCATACGATAAAAAATTATTTAACCGAAATTTCAGCATAAAGGGTTCTAGTAAAAAACTATTTTCTTTAGGTGACAAGACTAAAATAAATGGTGTCGAATTTTCAATTTTTGATATCGATGAAGATAATGGCAATACATACGGACTGATGGTCGATAACGAAGGCAAAATTGTTGTAAAGACTATTTACGATGGCAACCACGATAGTAGCAGTATGTATGACTTAAACAATGCAGTATTAACCCCAGCAAACACCACAATGATAGTGACTAATAAAATAGCGCCCTGTTATGAATCTGATGACCATTATTTGGTGGGGGATAATAATTTTGAGTTACTCTATGGCGGAATTAACAACGTTACTATCTCAATGACTTATCGTGAATATACTTGGAACGATCTCGCCAGGCCGTCATTTTTTCAGAACCTAGTATACGAAACTAGCGCAAAAGAAATAAGGTTCAAAGACTTTAAAATCGCAGTCATTGAATCCAGCAATGAGAAAATAGTATACAAAATTATAGAGGATAAACTAGAGGATACTGTTTTTCGTCGTGATGGAAAAGAATTCGAATCTCTTGAAAAGAGCAGGGAAAAAGATTGACTCTGGATGGTGAACCGGTCCTGTAAATAATTTTGTGTAAACCTTGACACAAGACAATTTAATCTAACAAAAACGCCGTGACGCCTTTTATTCCGAGGCTTCACGGCATTTTCCAAAAGACTTGATTCAATGGGTTTGGTTCGACCACGGTTTGTCCATTACGAAACCTACATAGCAAAGTCATCCCCAGTAAGCTTCATCATGGGGGCCAAGGGCAATAAACTTGATAGTCCCGTCGAGGCAGTCCGGACAATCGGCACAGAGGACAATGGCGTCGTCACCCTTTTTTCGACAAGTTGCGCAGCACTTACGCGAAGGGTCTGGTCTCGATTCTTGACATTAGCTGGGTAACAAGGGCAGCGCATCAGAAATTGCGACCTGCCCCCTAACAGTGTGGAAAGGAATGCAGATGAAAAAGATATTGAAAATGATCGTTATCGCTTTGTCCGTGCTTGTCCTCGTCACCGGATGTGGCGACGGCAGTTCAAGCAATGATTCTCAGAGTGCCATCAATGCCTCTGTCGTCGGCAAATATACAGGTACCTTTCAAGGCTTCACCCAGGGACAATGGACCTTGACTGTCGATAATGCAGGAAAGGTAACCGGATCATTCTTGGCTTACTCCGGTGGAGCGGCGGAAGTCGAGGGTACTGTCACTGCCTCTGGCGAACTGCAACTGAGTTCGCCCAAGTCAACATATCCCGCACAATCGGCCGGCATGATTACCAATAGCCAAGTGTCAGGTGTTTGGAAAATCACAGGACTGGGAGAGTTGAATTTTCAAGGCACTAAAGACCGGCCTGAGTCGGAACCGAGCGGGACATACACTTGGATGACTGTTCCGCCAGGTGTTGGTGAGGGGTTCTTTTTTCAACTTCAATTTGGGCAAGCAAGCAACTCCCAACCCTGACTGCCAGGGAGGGCTAATTGGGATTTAACATGTTGATTTACAAGAGCAAAAAGACTGATTAGTAAAGATTTTAAGGCCCCGTAATTACCCTGAATGTGATCTCATCCTGGTCGCTGATAAATAATTTCAAGGAGTCAGTTTATATGAACAGAATTTTAGCAGTTATGATCGTTCTGTTTTTTTTAGCGGGGTGTTCTTCCGCAAAAGTTA
>MGZK01000173.1 GCA_001802125.1 Geobacteraceae bacterium GWC2_55_20 | reverse complement strand
CAAAACCTCTTCCCATTCTTCGGGTGTTCTGTAATCAATCATAATAGCCTCTATGTAATCTAATATAGCCGAATATGCCTAATATGGCTCATATATGGCCTATACTACTTTGCTTGGCATGCAAAGTCCATAAAGAATGTAGCCAAGCCACCACAATAGATTGCATATGGTCTATTTTAAGTATTTTTATGTATTTTATACCATATAAGGTCTATTAATTCCAAACATCACTTCCATCTGAATCATCAAGGTCTTGATGCGGGTCGAGTAGCGGCCAACGGGGGTTTGGTTATAGGTAGTTTCTCTTGTCGGTCAAGCCAAAACCTTTTTTATCCACAATTTCAGGTGACTGTGCGCAAGCTGCTTTGACATCTATCTTGTTTCCGCAAGCAACACATTGCCAAGGGCCAGAAGCTTTTGTCATTGGGGCTATAGTAGGTTTTTCTTGGTGGAGGCAACGAGGACAAATTTCAAAATCATACTTTGGGCTCATATAATACCCCTCCGGTTGGATTTTGAAATCTTCGAGATTGATTTTTGGTTTTGTTTTCAAATAAAGGAGCAGAAATGATACTGCAAAACCAATGGCTAATATACATAATGAAATTAGTATCTTTGTGGTTAATGTGCTTTTCAATATTTCTAGTAACCAAGGGGGAAACGTTTTCTCCGGAAGTACGTGCGGCGCTGATAGCAGGGTGATTATACCAAGCCACAGCAATCGTAATGTGCTGTCTTTTATGGCAGTTTTTAGAATTTCTTTTAGGAATTCAGTCATGATCATCATCATGTTCTTCAATATGTTGCTGGTAAATTTTATATTCATTGTCATGGCTAAGAATCAGGAACTTTCGGTCTACCCATCGACGCCCAAGTGGGGCTCCAAGTAAGCTGTCGTCAATCTTGGAAAGGGGAGTGATTTCGCATTGGATTTTCCCGAACATTTTCCGGCGACCGATGATTTTAACAGGAAACAGCAAGTTTTCATGGCCAGCAAGGTTGAGTTCTCCGAGTCGATAGAACGCTTTGCCATAGTTGAGATTTGAAGGATCTTTATGAATATCAGCCTCTATAATTTTTCTTACTCTTTCATCCATCTCTCTTTCTTTTCTGCGATTTTCAATGTCGCGAGCAATTTTTTCTTTGTCATCGAGAACTTTCTGCCGAGTAAGGTCTGTCATATGTGTAGCCCCCTTGTATTTGCATAAGTTCAGTTTCTCTTGTCTATAACTCATTGTTGACCGGTTCACGCGCACGCGCACGTGAACCGGTGATCTATTCAAATGGAACATTTATCCGATGAATACAACATCCGAGAATTTATTGCACTTCTCCCATCTCAAGTCAACGCGATATATCCCCGAATCTACCCCTGCACCCGCCACAACAACTCATGGCTTGAGTATGCTAAGCCCAACCCGCAGATTATCGCAGGCTCCCTTGCCACCATTTCAATACACTGAAATTATAGGCATATTTCTTGTGACGCAACCTTGTAAGTTTTAATTTTGCAATTCAAGAAACTTCTGTGGGGTTAATACTTGGATTTCTCCGACACTCTTGAAATCTGTGTCGAAGGTGATCAGGTAGGAACAACGGGTCTCAATGGCTGTGGACAGAATGATCGCGTCAGCGATAGCCAGTCGATTGGCTTTTTTTAGAGTGGCTGTACGCAGAACCCAACCATTGCGAAATTCTGCAATGGAAAACAGGGGGAGCGATTCTATGGATTTGAAGATTCGTTCAGCTTCAGCGGATTGATCGGCAGCAGTGAGAATGGCAGCCAGTTCCAAGAGGGTAATGGTGGCAACGACGGATTTAATGCGTTTGGCAAAAAGTAGCTGAAAAAAAGCGGTGCAGCTTTCTACCTTGTCCGACTCGTTATTGAAAAAGCCGAGCAGCACATTAGTGTCGATGCAGACAGTCACAGACCGCGCCATTCGCTGCGGATATTTTTCTGCATTTCAACGGAGTCTGTCCCTGCAAGATTATGGCTGATACCGCGCAGTGCAAGAAAATTCATTTCTGCTTTGGTCAGTTGATTCCGTTTTGTTTTTAACTTGGGGAGTAGAAGCTTTACCTCGGTATGTTCCGGCAGATTGACTGGTATGCGGGGTACAAATACTCCATGTTCATAGGTGGCGGCAATGGTCTGTGGCATTTTGAAAAACCTCCGTATTGTCACGGGCAAATATAACACAGTGAGTCGTGTGGGGCAAGTATCCTTGCTGGATGGGGGAAATAGCGGGAATACATTGACCATGGCTAACTCCATGAAGAAATCAAGTACCGGAGTTCACGCGACGACGCGACGACGCAACGTTAAAACCGAAAAACCGAGGAAATCAAGAACCCATCTAATTCTACCCAACTACTCTTTTCAGATCTTCGGGTTAGAGCCTTTCGTCGCGTCGTCGTGGCGTCGCTTAAAAGCGCCTACTTTTGGTGCGTGAGAATGGTTTTTGCTTTTACACCGCCTGCGGCACGGGTTCCTTCTTTTTACGCCGGGCACGCAACGGCGGGCCATCTTCGAACAGCCCGCCCTGCCCGGCCAGCTTTTCCAGCTCCTCCTCGTCAAAGACGCGGATCACGCCATATTCGCCGTCATAACCGGGCTTGCGGATCACCCGGCCGCTCCGCATCCGGGCCACGGCCTCCCCCAGAATCGCCGATTCATGGTGGATCTCGTCCAGCGAGGCATGCAAGAGCAGGTTGAATTCCGAGCCGAAACGTGCGATTGAGCGAGAATACGGCTCCATCACCGCCTTGCTGGCCGGGCCGGCGCCGATGATTTCCGACAACAGTTCGGGAAGCGGTATCAGGCTGAAGACCTTGGGCGAATCGTCTCGATAGAGCGGCTGCTCCCGGTCGGCCAACTCCATGACCCGGTGGCATACTCCCACGGTGAGCGGCTTGCCGCAGACCGGGCAGAGCAGCCCCAGACGGCGCGTCTCCGCCGGTTCAAGACAGACGTTGCAGTTGCGGTGGCCGTCGGCATGGTATTTCCCCTCTTCGGGAAAAAACTCCACCGTACCCCGGAAGGTATCGCTGCAATTTCCGCGCAGGGCGTCGCGCAGGGAGAAATAATCCAGGCCGGTGCTAAAGAGGTTGGCTTCGCGCCCCAATTTTGAGGGCGAGTGGCAGTCGGAATTGGAGATCAGGCTGAAGCGGTCCAGCGCCGAGACCAGGCGGTTCATATCCGGGTCGGAGGAGAGCCCGGTTTCCAGGGCAAAGACATGGGGCGTAAGGTCGCCGAAACAGTCCTCAATGCGGTCAAAGCCAGACCGGGAACCGAACAGGGAAAACCAGGGGGTCCAGATGTGGGCCGGCACCAGGAAGCCCTCGGGCGCCAGCTCCAGCATGATTTCCAGCAGGTCGTGACTGTCCAGCCCCAGGATCGGACGGCCGTCGGAGGCGATGTTGCCGATCCCGGCCAGCCGGGTGTTAATCCGCTCGGCCGAGGAGAAATCCGGCACATACAGCAGATTGTGCACCTTGCGCACCACGCCGTGGCGCTTGTAGATGCTGCTGATTTCGGCCGATAGCAGGAAGCGCACCGGCGCCGGGGTCGGAGTCACGCCTGCCAGCGGCGAAACGACTGCAGCCTCGTTCTTCAGCCGCAACAGCCCCGGTTCGGCCGGCTCCAGCTGCTCTTTCAGGCAGCGCAGCCAGCCGGGATGGGTAAAATCACCGCTGCCGATCACCTGGATCCCCTTGACCCGCGCCCATCCGACCAGGCCGGCCAGTGTGCTCTGCGGGCTGGTGGCCCGTGAATAGGGGGAATGGATATGCAGGTCGGCTATGTAGTCCATGGGGTTTCCTTTATAGCGATCGCAGTAGGTCAAGACGCAATTTGCAGCTGATCTTGTACATTATCATCCTGTCAAGGTTCCGGAATCAAACCACGCTTTTGCTACGCCGCATCCGCACTGCTTTTCCCGTTCTGGCTCCGACGGCGGCGACGTTTCCTTCTCTTCCTTTGCGGCGCTTCGGTTTCTCCGGCGAGACCTTCCGGAACCGGAATCGGCACCGGCTGCCGAGCCTGGGCCAGCCACCAGTCGAGCTGCTTAGCAACGTCCTTTTTATCGCCACGGGTGATCCGGCAGTATTCGATGATGTCATTGAAGTCAGGACGCTCGGTGAACGACTCCGGCCGGCGGCCCGGGATCTTTTTCAGGCGTATCTGCTGGCTGATGATATCGCGGAATGCAGACCCGACGCGATTCGCGATCATAATGACCGGGCAGGTTTCGCCCATGAATTCCGCGACAGCGGCGTTGACGCTCTGCTGCCAGGGCGCGCCCTGCCGGCGGAGACGATCAGCCTTGTCATCGATGTACTCGCCGAAAAGAAGTGCCAGGAGCAGCGGCTGTGAGATTTTGTCCCCCTGTTGCACGCGTGAATCGACGTAGCTGAGCATTTCTCCGAAGCGGGTGTGGGGAAAACCTTCGCTCTCGGCGCCGAGCCAGGCCGAGAAGGCCGGCAACAGGGCCTGGAAGAGCCCGGTCTGGCGGAGGAGATCGCAGCACTTCGCCCCCTCTCCCGAGAAGAGCAGCTTGAGCATCTCGTCGTAGAGTCGCGGCGGCGCGGACCGGACAATGGTATCGGCGGCGGCGACCAGGGCCGCGCGGGTTTCCTCTTCGATGGTAAAGCCGAGCTGGGCGGCAAAGCGCACCGCACGCAGCATCCGTACCGGGTCTTCCTGGAAGCGGACGGTCGGATCACCGATGGTGCGAATGATGCCGGCGTTGAGGTCGGCGAGACCGCCGGTGTAATCCATGATCGAAAAATCGGCGATACTGTAGGAGAGCGCGTTGACGGTGAAGTCACGGCGCAGGGCATCCTCTGCGGGGGTGCCGTAGACGTTGTCCCGCAGGATCATGCCATCGTCGTCCTTCAGCATGCGCGGATGCCGCTGCCGTTGTTCCGCCTCGTCGGCCGCTTTCGGTTCGGGTTCCGGCTCGTCCGTGGCCTGGGAACGAAAGGTCGCCACCTCGATGATCTCGTTCTGGAAGTGGATGTGGGCCAGGCGAAAGCGTCGCCCGACGAGACGGCAATTGCGGAATATCCGTTTCACCTCGCCAGGGGTGGCGTTGGTGACCACATCGAAATCCTTCGGCTCCCGGCCGAGCAGGAGGTCGCGCACACAGCCGCCGACAAGATAGCCGACAAAGCCGTTGTCCTTCAGGCGGTAGAGAATACGCAAGGCGTTCTGGTTCATGAGCTTGCGGGAAATGCCATGTTCCTGGCGGGTGATGATCACCGCACTCTCATTTTCTTCTTTGAACCTGTTACCGTTACCACTTTTCATATGTTGTCACACCTTCGAGTAGCTTTTTAATTTTCTGCAGACCGGCCCGGGAGAGTGTCCGGGTTACTCCCTGAACCCTCCCGCAAAATCGATCACGCACATGCTTTTGAAACGGGCATGGGAACCACAGGCGACCCCGGCCACCTTGAATGCCGTACCGAAAATGTTCTTGCGATGGCCGCGTCCCGGCACACCGTCGTCCACGATCAGCTGCATGACCATATTCCTGGGATCTTCGGGTCCATAGCCGATGTTTTCGGCGATACTGCTTTCCCATTGACCGTGCTGTTCGATCCGCTCCCGCATGCCGCGACTCTTCCTGCCGACATGGCCGGTATCGCCGGAACGCCCCTGCTCTTGCGCCAGATCGGCCGCTGCCGCGGCGAGCCCGTCCGACCAGGAGAGCGGTGGCAGCTTCTTCTGGCGGGCGAGGAACCTGATCGCTTCATCCACGGCCTTGACACCCTCGCTGGTGCGCACACGGATGGTATCGCCCGGCAGCAGATAGGAGCTGCCCCGGAAACGGTCACGGAACTCGCGCAGAAAAGCGGCATAGGCGGCCGGTTGGCTGCGGGCCAGGTTTATCTCCACCAGCACCTGCCTGGACAGGGTCCGGTCCAGCGCCGCCGCCGGAGCCGTCAGCGCAAACAATACACAGATTGACACACAAAAAAGTCTCATTTTCAGTAACCGGGTATGGATGGAATGGATGCTGTCTGTTGTGAAATTCAACGGTCGATGTTTTCCTGGTAATACACGTTCATGCTCCCCAGTTCCAGCGCAGCCAGGCTGCCCATCTCCGGCAATCCGCCGAAGACGCAGCCGTTGTCGAGCATGATCTTGTTGTATTTCAGCGAGTCTTCCAGCATTGCGCGCGAAACCGGAGTATGGCCGCAGATCAGGCGACGGCCGCCGATGCGCTGCCGATCGACATAGCCGGAACGGGTCCAGAGCATGGCGCTGGTATCCTCAAATGGATAGGGGGTGGCAAAATTGAGCCCGGCATGGACTACAACAAAATCATCCAACAGGATGTAGAGCGGAAGCGATTCCAGAAAGTCACGATACGGACGGGGAATGTCGCCGGGGCCGTCGGCCTGGAAGCTTTCAAGCGTGGGCTGGCCGCCGTTGGCGTTCCAAAGACTCTGGTAGAAATGATCATCGCCTGCCTGCAGGAACATCTCCTCGTGGTTGCCGCGAACGCTGGTGACCTGCAGCCCACGTTCCCGCAGTTCAAAGATGTAATCCAGCACCCCCCTGCTGTCAGGTCCCCGGTCGATCAGGTCTCCCAGCAGGCAGATACGGTCGCCGCTGGCCGGACGGAGCCGGGCATCGACCAGTCGCCGCAGCGTGGCGGAACATCCGTGGATATCACCGATTACAAATGTTCGTGAAGACATGGCTATTTCATCATCTCAGCGCGTAAGTTCATCTTTGATCATGATTCGGCTCCTTGTTATGTCAAACAACCTGCAGCACGAAGCATTTCAGGTATTCAGACTCGGGAAATGACATCAGCACCGGATGGTCCGGGGCCTGGGAACAGATCTGCACCAGCCGCACCTCGCGCCGTGCCAGGCGGGCGGCCTGAGCCAGCATGTCGCGGAACGCCTCGCGCCCCATGTGGTACGAGCAGGAGCAGGTGATCAGGTAACCGCCCGGCTGCAGCAGTTCCAGTGCCCGGCGGTTGACGGTCAGATAGCCCTTTGTCGCTTCGGAGATATTCTTGCGGCTCTTGACGAAGGCGGGTGGGTCCATCACCACCACATCAAAACGCCGCCCCTCCTGCTGCAGCGAGCGCAGCCGCTCGAATGCATCGCACTCCTCGAAATGCGTCCGGTCCTGCACACCGTTCAGCCGGGCGTTGCCGGCCGCCAGGGCCACGGCCCGGGCCGAAATATCCAGCCCCAGCGCCGACCTGGCACTGAACGAGGCGGCATGCACGGCCCAGCTGCCGGTATAGCAGAAGCAGTCCAGCACGTCCTTCCCGGCGCAGATCTCCTTGAGCAGCAGGTGGTTCTGTTTCTGGTCCAGGAACCCGCCGGTTTTCTGCCCTTCCCTCAGGTTGACCCCGAAGCGCAGCCCGTTCTCTTCCATCTCGACCGTTTCCGGGATCTCGCCCCACAAAAGTTCGATCTTTTCGTCCAGCCCTTCCAGGTTTCGCACCCCCACGTCGTTGCGGGCGATGATCCCGGCAGGCTCTAACAGCCGCCGCAGCGCTGCCACGATCAGCTCGCGGCGGCTGTCCATCCCGGCCGAAAGCAGCTGCAGCGACAGACAGTCACCATATTTATCCACCACCAGTCCCGGCAGGAAATCGCTCTCGCCGTAGACCGCCCTGAAGGTGTCCAAATTCGGGTACAGGCTTCTGCGGTGGGCCAGCGCGGCGGCGATGCGCTGCTCGTAGAACTCCACCGAATCGATGTCATCCCTCTTTCGTGAAACCAGCCGGAAAGCGATCAGCGAATGCGGGTTGTAGTGCCCGACGCCGATCAGGCCGCCGCTGGCGTCGTACAGCTCGGCCGCGATTCCGGCGGTACGTTCACCGGAGACCTCGCGGATTTCGTTGCTGAACACCCAAGGGTGGCCGGACTTGATACGGCGGTCCTCGTTTTTATTGAGCGTGATTCTGGTCATGATATTTCCTTTGTTGTTTCAGTAGTCACGCTTGACAGCCGTTTCCTTGTACACCATTATAGCTGAGATTTCAGCACCTATCGAATAGCTATCATTTTTTCCGGCCTGTCCGGTTGAGGACTACGATGATCGAACCCAAAATACTCGTAATGTTTTTTACGACTTCCATCTTGCTGGCGCTCTCCCCCGGCCCGGACAACCTGTTCGTGATGACCCAGTCGGCGCAGCATGGGCGCAAGGCCGGCCTGCTGGTCACGCTGGGCCTCTGCACCGGGCTGCTGTTCCATACCGCAGCGGTGACCTTCGGGCTGGCGGCGGTTTTCAAGGCATCGGCGGCGGCTTTCATGCTGCTCAAGTTCGCCGGAGCCGGATACCTGCTTTACCTGGCCTGGCAGGCCTTCCGGGCCGGCACCACGGGCGGGCCGGCTGCAGCAGAGGAGAAACTGGGCGCCGGGAGCCTTTACCGTAGGGGCATAATCATGAACATCAGCAATCCCAAAGTATCAATCTTCTTCCTGGCCTTTCTGCCGCAGTTCGCCGACCCGGCCAGGGGGGCGCTGTCATGGCAGCTGGCGCTGCTGGGGGGGGTATTCATATTCGCCACGATCATCGTCTTCGGTCTGATCAGCATCCTGGCCGGAACCCTTGGGGAGCGTTTCCGGCAATCCGCCTTTGCCCAGCGGGTGCTCAATCGCGCCGCAGCGGCGATCTTTGCAGGGCTTGCGCTGAAACTGGCACTGGCGCAACGCTGATGACCACCGCCACGCTATACATCGTCGCCACGCCGATCGGCAACCTGGAAGACATGACCTACCGCGCCGTGCGAATACTGGGGGAGGTCGATCTGATCGCGGCCGAGGACACCCGCCATTCGCTCAAGCTCCTGTCCCATTTCGGCATCTCCAAGTCCATGACCTCCTATTTCGACCACAACCAACAGTTCAAGGGTGAGCGCATCCTGAATACGCTGCGCCAGGGAAAATCGGTGGCGCTGATCTCCGACGCCGGAACCCCCTGCGTTTCCGACCCCGGCTACCAGCTGGTGCGGGACGCGGTGGCGGAAGGGATCCCGGTAATACCGGTCCCCGGCGCCTGTGCCGCGGTAGCGGCCCTGTCGGCCTCCGGACTGCCCAGCGACACATTCACCTTTGCCGGATTCCCGCCGTCGCGCCAGGGCAAGCGCCGCTCCTTCCTGGCGGAGATGGCAGCGCTGCCCGGTACGCTGCTTTTGTACGAAGCGCCCCACCGCCTGGTGGAAACTTTGCAGGACATGCGTGAAGTGCTGGGCGAGCGCCAGGTAGTCGTGGCCCGCGAACTGACCAAGATCTACGAGGAGCTGATCCGGGGAAGCGTCTCGGAAGTGCTGGAATCCGTGGATCAGGGCAAGGTGCGCGGCGAGGTGGTCATACTGGTTGCACCGGGTGAAAAACCTGCGCAGGAGACGCAATCGCTGGAAGAAACCCTGCTGGGACTGATGCGCGATGGCCGGTTGTCGCTCAAGGATACCGCGAAAAAAGCGGCTGAAATCACTGGGGTATCGCGAAGCGAGGCCTACGCCGCGGCGCTGAAGCTGAAAAATGATGCTGAATTATGAGGAATATGCTGGAATTTCAAGTGGATATTGTGTTATGGATGTTAAATTATTTCCCACAATGGAGCATTGAATGAGAATTTGTATCTTCGGCGCCGGCTACGTCGGTCTGGTGGCGGCAGCCTGCTTTGCCGAAAGCGGCAACAGTGTCATCGCCGTGGACGTTGACCAGGCTAAAATAGAAGGACTCAAGCAGGGCATCATACCGATCTACGAACCGGGCCTGAAAGAGATGGTGCTGCGCAACCAGGCCGAGGGACGCCTCTCCTTCACCACCGAAATGGCTGAGGCGGTCCAGGCATCGCTGGTCTGCTTCATCGCCGTCGGCACCCCGCCCGGCGAGGACGGTTCCGCCGACCTGAAATACGTGCTGAACGTGGCCCGCGACATCGGGCGGTCCATGAACGGCTTCAAGATCATCGTTGATAAATCCACCGTCCCGGTCGGCACCGCCGGCAAGGTACGCGTTGCCGTACAGGAAGAACTTTCCGCACGGGGCATCGAGCTGGAGTTCGACGTGGTTTCCAACCCGGAGTTCCTCAAAGAAGGGGCCGCCATCGACGACTTCATGAAACCTGACC
>MGZK01000172.1 GCA_001802125.1 Geobacteraceae bacterium GWC2_55_20 | reverse complement strand
TCCTTGTGGGCATAGGTTCCACCGTATCTCCCCGCAGTTGCCTTGATGCCGATGGCATTGGTTTTTTCCACCCATTCCTTCACACTGATCTTGTAGCTGTTGAGTCCTGCCTGACTTTTAATTGCGGCGAATTCGCCATAATTAAAATCAGGGTTATGAACTCTCTCCCAGATGCCAAGGAACTCAACCGTGTTCCCAATGTCTGCGCTCCGTTACTGGCCGATCCCGG
This sequence comes from Geobacteraceae bacterium GWC2_55_20, assembly GCA_001802125.1. Lineage (GTDB taxonomy): Bacteria > Desulfobacterota > Desulfuromonadia > Geobacterales > Pseudopelobacteraceae > JACRCG01. The sequence continues at coordinate 12,855 of MGZK01000172.1, read as the reverse complement.
ACTTTTTTTTAAGCCAGTCCAATTCCATCTTCAACCGCACGATTTCAGAATAGAGCCGCTCGGGGCTGGCGGATGGATCATCGGGCTTGGGGCCGCGCTTGCCATCAAAAATTCCGGGTGCCTGTGCCAGCAGTGCTTTCTTCCACTCCCCAACCTGGGTCGGATGAACAGCAAACTCCTGGGCAATTTCATTCAAGGTCTTGATGCCTCGGATCGCTTCGAGTGCTACTTTAGCCTTGTACTGGCTGGTGAAACTTTTACGATTCTTTTCGCTCATTGCCTGCTCCCTTTTATTGCAGGCTACCATCTTAAACTATTGTCCGAAATCCGGGGTCCACTATAGTTTGAGCGGCGCATGATGTCTCAGATAGATTTGACGAAGGACGAGAGCGATTGTGGTGAGGAAATAGTTTTGGCTTTTTTCTGTTTTTCCGGCTGTTTTGATTTTTTCTGTCTGGGCATAGGTCTCTTTTCGATAAGGGTCAAATTTATAATGGATTTTTTTGTAGAACATGATACTTTTCCAAGTGCGACCAGTGCACTTGTTTCGTAGCGAGGCCCTTCCTTTTTGGAGCTGGTCGTTCCGCACTACCTACAGAAGTTGATATACTACAGGGAGCAGGTATGAACAATCCTACTATTCAGGTGAATAACAGCCAACTCGTGGAAACTCTGGCTCAATTCCCTCCCGAAGGGCTGAAAAAACTGATCGATCAGCTATTCAAGAAAAAACTGTATTCACCGCTCCCGCTTGCCGAGATTACCCGTGAGGCTTCACGGACGGTAAAACGTGCAAAGCTGGGATCTGAAACAGCAGCCGAGGCGGTCTTGTGGGCGCGGTCACAAAAGTAGTCATCGACACCAATGTTTTTATTTCTGCCTTCGGCTGGGATGGCAAACCTGAAGCCGTGCTGAGTCTGATGGAGCAGCGGAAGATTGTCAACTGCATCACCAACGATATCTACAGCGAACTCCAGCGGGTCGTTGCCTGTCCCAAACTCAAATTTTCCCCCACCTTGCAGGTCAATATCCTTGAATTTGTCTTTTCCTGGTCGAGCTTTGTGCAACCAAAGGAAACTGTCGCCGTGATTGCCGATGATCCGGATGACGACAAGATTCTAGCCTGCGCAATCGCCGCCAACGCCTCGGCCATTATCTCCGGAGATCCACATCTGCTGAGCCTTGGTTCCTATCGCAGCATCCCCATCATGACCCCGGCGCAATTCCTCGAACATAAACACTAACCCAACGTCTGCGCTCCGATACTGGCCGATCCCGGACTTTTTGGAGCTGTTTTCTGTACTCATTTTCTTGCCTCATAAACAAAGACCAGGTGCGTATGGGCCATTTTATGTATAATGCGCCAATGGCAATATCTGGAATTAAAACCCTGCTTCGGGCATTGCGCTCCCGGAACTTCAAGCTTTTCATGGCTGGTCAGAGTGTTTCTCTTATCGGAACCTGGATGCAATCGGTGGCAATGAGCTGGCTGGTCTACCGTTTAACCGGTTCTGCCTTCCTGCTTGGTGTAGTCGGTTTCACCAGTCAGATTCCCACGTTTCTACTTTCTCCTGTAGCCGGTGTGCTGGCCGACAGATGGAATCGTCATCACCTCTTGATTGCTACCCAGGCGCTTGCCATGCTGCAAGCAGCGGCACTTGCTGCCGCAGTCCTTACCGGTGTTGTTCGAGTCTGGCATATCATAGTGCTAAGCTTACTCTTAGGTGTAGTCAACGCCTTCGATATTCCGATACGGCAGTCCTTTATCGTTGAATTGGTTTCAGAGCGTGAAGATTTGAGTAATGCCATTGCGTTGAACTCATCAAATGTGCAGGCCGCACGTCTTATTGGCCCTGCAATAGCAGGTCTGCTCGTTGCTTCGGTTGGTGAGGGTATTTGTTTCATCCTGAACAGTGTCAGCTACCTGGCAGTATTGCTAGCACTTGTTGCCATGAAACTTGCTCCTCGCTCTAATAATGAAAAGCCGCGCCGGAACGTTCTGCATGAACTGCGAGAGGGTTTCAACTACTCTTTCGGATTCGGGCCAATCCGTAGTATTTTGTTGATGGTCGCCTTGATAAGCCTTACGGGGATACCTTATTCCATTCTCATTCCGGTATTTGCAAAGGAAATCCTGCACGGTGGCGCCCACACCTTCGGTTTTCTGATGACTGCTGGCGGATGCGGTGCGTTAGCCGCCACCATCTACCTTGCCTCACGCAAAAGCGTTCTCGGTCTTGGCAAACTCATTGTCCTTGCTGGATTCTTGTTTGCTATCGGGATTGCTTCTTTTGCTGTCTCCACAAATATCAACATCTCGTTTGCCTCTCTGGTAGTTGCCGGGTTCGGTGGAATTACAATGATAGCCTCCAGCAACACGATTCTTCAGACAATCCTTGACGAGCACATGCGAGGCAGGGTCATGAGTTTCTTCGCCGTTGCTTTTCTTGGAATGGCCCCTTTTGGTAGCTTCGGAGTCGGAACGATGTCAGGTATTATAGGCCCCCGTGAGACTTTACTGGTAGGAGCGGCTTGCTGTCTCGGCTCCACATTATTGTTTGCCCGTCAACTCCCTAAAATCAGGGAAGTTGTCAGGCCGATTTACGTGAAAAGGGGGATAATCAAGGAAGTTGCTGAAGGAATGGAAACAGCGGCTGAGCAACCGCTGATGTCGGATAACCGAAAGTGACATGCCTATTCCGGTTAATTCCGACCTGTTGACGAGCCATTAAATCATTGACAGTGACGTTGGGAGGCGTTGCGTCACGTTATTGAAGTTCAGTCTCCTTGAGACTTAACCTCGGCTTTGTCTTTAGTGGTATTCGGTGTCTCAGCAACCTTACTCTTCGTTTCCACCTGAACTGGAGCAGATGCTTGAGCTGCAGGTAACGCTGTTGTCTCTGTCTGGACTGCGTCTGTTGATACAACTTCCGTTGTAGCTCCGGCTCCACCAACGGTATCACCTTCTGATTCAGACGGCTCTGTTTTTGCGCCGTAGCCGTCACCGTACCACCCTGAACCTTTGAGGCTGAATGAGGCTGCAGACACCAACTTACGGACTGTTCCGCCACATTTAGGACATTTGTCTGCTGGTGGGTCTGAGAACTTCTGGCGGAGTTCAAATTGAATGTTACAGGAATTGCAGCGATATTCGTAAATGGGCATTTATTAATCCTTAAACTTTAGTCCCTTGCAGTCAGTGACTCCACAAATCTATTTTTTCGGAAGTTTTTGCACGAGGTATTCATATTCTTCATCGTGATGCTCGAGCCAATGAAGAACCTAGTCATCGTCCATATTAGCCGATAACTCTTTGTAAGTTTCCCGGAATCGTTTTATAAGATTCGCGTTTTCCATATCTTAAGCCTCCATGAATTACTTTCTCTGCGCCATATTGATTCTATCCCTTTTTAGTCAATTTGAATAGTTTGCTATAAAAAGCCAGTCCATCACCACAAATAGTAACAGCTGAATAAAGCGAAAAATGCGTTCAACTATTTTTCGTGAATATATGCTGCGACTATACAGCCGAAAGACTGTAACCATTTATTGTTTTCGAACAAATAGCGCGCAACGTCATCAGCTGAATCAGAATTCCAAACCGACCATACAATCACACCGGTACAAAATAGATGTCGGTAGGCTTGAACTTGCTGTTGCGCAGGAAACGGGCTTTTACCTGCATGCCGATAGTTGCCTCGTCCGGCTCCGCACCAACGAGACGGGAGAGAAACAGGGTGTCGACACCATCGAACTCAACCAGAATCAGGGTAAAGAGGGTCTCTTTGAGAAAGGCCTCGCCACCGAAATGGCAGGTGGTGTAGGTATGAATTCTTCCCTGCAGCGGAAGCTCAAACCACTCGGTCGCCGCTCCACACTCCATACAGTGGCCGCGCGGAGTGGCGTAACTGTAGCCGCAGGCCGTGCAGCGGCTCCCCAGGAGCTTCTTTGCGGCCAGGCCGGCAAAGAACGGCGAATCCTGGGCATAGGAATGGAGATAATCGATCTCATAGTGGTATTTTACGATGATCGGATCGACATTGAAGAGGACCGTTCCTTCATCGGTTTCGGGCAACTTGGCGTGTTTGTTCATATTCCACCTCTCTCCAATATGCTGACCGTTATGTACGTCCCGGTCCCGGCGTGACTGTGGATCAGGCCTCGCCTGGCCTCCGGCAGCTGCAACGTGTCATCTCCCAGGTGCCTGCCGATTGTTCCCTGCAGTTGCCAGAAGGCGAAGACAGCCTGCATCAGGCCGGTGGCCCCCACGGGATGGCCGCAGGCCAGCAGGCCGCCGGAGGGGTTGACAGGGAGTTTTGGCCAGCGCTGATCCCCTGTAAACGCCAGGCCGTAATCCAGGTTGTCCAGGAAGGGAGCACCACTGTCGACGAAACTGCCCCCCTCGCCGTAGCGACAGAGTCCCAGGTCCTCATAGGTCTGGATCTCGGACGAGGTATAGGCGTCGTGAAGTTCCACAAAATCCAGATCCCTGACCGGGTTGACGATCCCCGCCATGCGGTAGGCCAGTCCGGCCGCACTCCTCCCTCCGCGAAAGGAGTGGACGCCGGGGTATTTCAGGTTGGCGTAGTCGCCTTCGGATTCATGGGGCAGCAACGGAACTTTTCCGTGGGGACGGTCGGCCATGCGCATGGCATCGGTTCCACAACCGACACCGCTGATCCTGACCGGCTGTTGGCAGAGCTTGTGCGCCATCTCCTCCGACACCAGGATTACCACGGCAGCGCCGTCGGACATCTGGCATATATCCAGAATGGTCAGGGGCGTGGCCACCATGGGGGAGGAGCGCACATCGGCAACGGTCAGCAGCGCCGGGCTCTGTGCATAAGGGTTATGGCGGGCGTTGGCGTGGTTCTTGATCGCCACCTTGGCCATCTGCTCCACGGTTGTGCCGAATTCATGCATGTGACGGCGCACCATCATGGCATAGTATCCGCTGTAGAAGCCTCCCACCGGGTAATCGAAATTGGTGTCCGAAGCCAGGGCGATGAATTCGTTCCCCTTCCAGGTATTGACCCGACTCATGGTCTCGAACCCCATGGCCAGGCAGACCTCCATCCGTCCCGAAGCCACCGCTTCCCAGGCCGATTGAAAGCACAATCCACCGGTGGCGCCACCCCCCTCGACGCGGCGGGAGGGCTTGGGAGAGAGCCCCAGGTAATCCTGAACCATGGCCCCGGCCATGAGTTGGCGGGTAAAGTGGTCCGAGAAGTAGGAGCAGACACTGCCGTCGATCTCCTTCCTGGTGAGAGCGGGGACATCGGCCATGGCGTAGTCGAAGGCCTCCTTGACCATCAGCCGGAAATCCTTGTCCGGATGGGCTTTGGCAAATTTTGTAATGCCGCCTGAAATCATATATACGGGGCGCATAAAATCTCCTTAATTATGAAGGATCAAGGGACGAGGTTCCAGTCCCTTCTCCCTGAGGGAGAAGGTGGCCGAAGGCCGGATGAGGGGGCAGCAGTGCCTTATAAATCGACTTATCCCCCTCACCCTAGCCCTCTCCCTCAGGGAGAGGGGATCGTTTCAACAGTTCCCTTGCAATTATCAGCCGCTGCATCTCCGACGTCCCCTCACCGATTTCGCAGAGTTTGGCCTCCCGAAGATAGCGTTCCACCGGGAAAGCCCGCGTGTAGCCGTATCCGCCGTGAACCTGGACCGCCTTGAGCGCCGCCCGCGTTGCCGCCTCCGAGGCGAAGAGCTTGGCCATGGATGCCTCCCCGGAGCACCTCTTTCCGGCATCTTTCATCCTGGCAGCCCGGTAGACGAGTAGTCGTGCCGCGTCAAGCTCGGTCGCCATGTCAGCCAGCATCCACTGGATCGCCTGGAAATCCGCGATGGAATGACCGAAAGCCTGTCGTTTGCGGGCGTAGATCAGGCTCTCTTCCAGACAGGCCCGCCCGATACCGACCGCCATGGCTGCTACGCCGATCCTTCCGCCATCAAGCATCTCCAAGGCCTGACGAAATCCCTGATGCAACCCTCCCAGGAGATTTTCCGCCGGCAGCCGAACATCCTTCAGCGAAAGCCCCACCGTGTCGCTGGAGCGGAAGCCGAGCTTGTCCAGATTCTTACCCTTGTTCAGGCCGGGGGTATCTCCCGGCACGATGAAAGCAGAGATTCCTTTGGTCTCAAGGGCCGCATCGGTGGAGGCCATCACAACGAGAATATCGGCCTGTGAACCGTTGGTGATGAAAAACTTGTTGCCGTTAATCCGCCAGTCGCTGCCCTCCCGGCAGGCCTGTGTCCGGATGGCGCCGGCATCGCTTCCCGCCCCCGGCTCGGTAAGGGCCCATGCCCCCAGCTGCTTCCCTCCGGCAAGCGGACACAGGTAATCCTGCTTCTGTGCCGCGGAACCAAAGGCGTTGATATGACCGGCGCACAGCGTGTGGGCCAGCAGGGTAATAGCCACCGAGGCGTCGATGCGGGACAATTCCTCCACGGCAATGACGTAGCTGATGAAGTCGCGCCCTCCTCCACCGTACTCTTCGGGAAATGTCAGCCCGAACATCCCCATCTCCTGCAGTTTTTTCACCACCGGCCAGGGGAACTCGCCCGAATCATCCCGCCGGGCGGCCCCGGGCCTGAGTTCCTCCTCGGCAAATTGTCGTAGCATCTGTTGCAGAGATTGCTGATCTTTCGTAAGTTCCAGCATAATTACCCCACCTCATGAGTCATGTTGTTTTCGTATCAGGGCCTTGCGGGTAGCGGTAAAACCCCCGCCCCGATTTCCTTCCCAACAACCCGGCATCGACCATCCTGACGAGCAGGGGGCAGGGACGGTATTTCGGATCCTTGTAACCTTCATGGAGACAATTGCAAATGGCGAGCACCGTGTCCAGCCCGATGAAATCAGCCAGGGCGAGCGGCCCCATCGGCTGGTTGACGCCGAGAGTCATGCCCCTGTCGATATCCTCTGCCGTGGCAACACCTTCGAAGAGGACAAAGATCGCCTCGTTGATCATCGGGATCAGGATCCGGTTGATAGTGAAGCCGGGGTAATCCTGGGAAACCGTCATATCCTTCCCCAGGCTTGCGACCAGGGCCGCGGTTGCGGCAAAGGTCTCATCGCTCGTGGCAAGGCCGCGGATCACCTCCACCAGATGCATCACGGTCGCCGGGTTCATGAAGTGCATGCCGATCACCCGCTGCGGTTGCCCGGTTGCCGCGGCAATCCTGGTGATGGAGATGGAGGAGGTATTGGAAGCGAGGATCACATCGGACCTGACAATTTCATCTAGAGCATGGAAAATCCGGAGCTTGAGGAGTTCACTCTCGCTGACCGCCTCAACGACAAAATCAACGCCAGCCACGTCGGACATATCCCCTGACGCCTTGATGCGGGCCACTATGCCGTCGATCAGGCCAGAATCGAGGTTTCCTTTTTGCGCCTGTCGCTCCAGATTATCGCGGATAGCTGCAACCGCCCGTTCGAGACGGGAGCCGTCGATGTCGCAGAGAATGACCCCGTATTCATGGGTGGCATACAGCTGGGCAATCCCGCTCCCCATCTGACCTGCGCCGATCACACCTACGCTCCTGATCATGACCTCCCCCTCTCACTCCTCATGAAATGCAGCTTCCCGCGTTCAAGTCCCGCCGGTGGCCCTCATACCCTTTCGAAGATCACCGCCACAGCCTCGCCGCCACCGATGCAGAGGGTTGCAAGCCCGTAACGGGCCTGCCTGCGGTGCAGTTCGCGGATGACCGTGGCGGCAAGCCGGGCGCCGCTGGCACCTATCGGATGGCCGATGGCGACGGCGCCACCATTTACGTTGACCCGCTCAGGATCGAGATGCAGGGATTTGATCGTGCTGAGTGCCACCGAAGCAAAGGCTTCGTTGATCTCGAACAGATCGATTGTCGCAAGGGCCAGCCCCGCCCTCTCGCAGACCCTCCGGATTGCCCCCACGGGCGCTTCGGGGAAATGATCGGGATGACGACTTTCGGTGGCGCTGGCAACGATGCGGGCTTTCGGCTTCAACGCAGACCTGGTGACTCCCGTCTCGTCCGTGAGCATGGCCAGGGCCGCCCCGTCGCTGATCGCTGAGGCATTCCCGGCTGTGATGGCGCCGTCGCCGGAAAATGCCGGCCGGAGCTGTGAAAGCCTGGCCGGATCCAATCGAAACGGCTCCTCGTCCGACCCGATCAACTCGCTCTTCGCACTCCCCTGCTTCGCGACCGCAACGATTTCATCCCGGAAGATACCTTCCCGCACGGCTGTCCGGGCCAGTTGATACGAACGCAGGGCATACTCATCCATTTCGGAGCGGCTGAGACCATGGCGAATGGCGCTCTCTTCGCCGATTTCCCCCATCAGCCTGCCGCTGCAAGGGTCCTGGAGCCCATCGCAGATCATGAGGTCATGGATCTCGCCATGCCCCAACCGATAACCGCCGCGGGCCTTCTTCAGAACGTAGGGAGCCGAGGACATGTTCTCCATGCCTCCGGCGATCACCACCCGGGAGTCGCCGAGCATGATGGAACCCGCGCCGAGCATGATCGCCTTGAGACCGCTGCCGCAGACCTTGTTAATGGTCATGGCATGGGTGGAGTCGGGAAGTCCGGCCAGACGCATCGCCTGCCGGGCGGGCGCCTGACCGCAACCGCCGGAGAGGACCTGGCCGATGATCACCTCGTCCACCGCCGCGGGTTCAAGACCGGACTTTGCCAGGAGTCCCTTGATCACCGTTGACGCCAGCTGCGGTGCAGACACATCGGCAAGGGTGCCGCCAAATGAACCGAATGGCGTGCGCAGAGCCTCTATCACATAGACGTCGCTCATGAAAACCTCACTCTCCTGCAGTTTAAACCATTATACCACGTCGGGAGCTTGCGGCGAACAGGCTGCCGCCCCCTACCCCGGAGACATCATCCCGGCGTCACTCCTGACTGCGCAACTCCGGCAGATCCCGGTACAACGCCAGCGCCTCGGGGTTGGCCAAGGCATCCCGGTTCATCACCGGTTCGCCGTGGATCACGTTTCTCACCGCCAGTTCGACCTTCTTCATGTTGATGGTGTAGGGGATATCGGCAATCGGGATGATTCTGGCCGGTACGTGGCGCGGTGAAACATGCTTGCGGATCGCCCGGCTGAGCCGCTCCCGCAGCTCCTCCGTCAGCTCCCCTCCGGCAGCCATCTTTACAAAGAGGATCACCCGTTCGTCCCCCTCCCAGCGCTGCCCGACGGCCAGGCTATCGGCAATCTCGGGAATGGTCTCAACCAGACGGTAAAGTTCGGCGGTGCCGATCCGCACTCCACCCGGATTGAGGGTGGCGTCGGAGCGGCCGTAGATGATCAGGCCGCCTCGCTCGGTCAGCTGGCACCAGTCACCGTGGGCCCAGACCCCGGGAAATCGTTCAAAATAGGCCTTTCGGTACAGGCTTCCGTCCCGATCGTTCCAGAAATAGAGCGGCATGGAGGGAAAAGGCGCCGTACAGACCAGTTCTCCCGGCTCGCACTGCACCGGTTTGCCGGCCAAGTTAAAGACCTCGACCCGCATTCCCAGCCCCCGGCACTGAAGTTCGCCGGGGTAGACCGGGGCGATGGGATTCCCCAGGGCGAAGCAGCCGTTGAGGTCGGTTCCGCCGGAGATGGAAGCCAGCTGCAGGTCGCCCTTTATCTCCCGGTAGACGTAGCGGAACCCGTCTTCGGACAAGGGCGAGCCGGTGGAGAGAACGGCCCTGAGGCGCGTGAGGTCGTACTCCCGCCCCGGCCGGACTCCGCTCTTTTCCAGTGCGGCCAGATAACGGGCGCTGGCGCCGAAGACGGTAACCCCCTCATCCCGGGCCAGCCGCCAGAGAGCGCCGGGATCGGGGTAAAAGGGGTGTCCTTCGTAGAGAACGACTGTCGCCCCCACGGCCAGCGAGCTCACCAGCCAGTTCCACATCATCCAGCCGCAGGTGGTGAGGTAGATGATTGTGTCGGCACGCGTGAGATCGGTGTGGAGCACCAGTTCCTTCAGGTGGTGCACGAGGATGCCCGCAACCCCCTGGACCATGCACTTGGGGGGACCGGTAGTCCCGGAGGAGTACATGATATAGAGGGGATGGTCGGCGGGCAGTTGAACAAATCCGGGAAACGGCCGCGACTCCCGGCTAACCAATTCGTCGAAGAAGATGGCATGGGGGATGTCCGCGATGCCGGGACGTTCATCGGGACGGGGCACCACTACCACCAGTTCGATGGCGGGAATCGCCCCCACTATCTCCCGCACCCGCCCCAGTGAATCGAAGCGCTGACCGTTATAGCGGTAGCCGTCAGCGCAGAAGAGGACTTTCGGCGCGATCTGGCCGAAGCGGTCGAGGGCCCCCTGGATGCCGAACTCCGGTGAACAGGATGACCAGACGGCGCCGAGGCTTACAGCGGCGAGCATGGCAATGACCGTTTCCGGCAGGTTCGGCAGGTACCCCGCGACACGGTCTCCCGGGGCCACCCCGCACTCGTGCAACGCCCCGGCCAGACGGGCCACCCGCTCAAACAGTCCCCCATAGCTGATCCGCTCGGTTTCCCGCCCCTCGCCCTTGAAGATGATGGCAGTCCGTTCATCGCGGTAGCGGAGGAGATTTTCGGCGAAGTTGAGCCGGGCGCCGGGAAACCAGCGGGCACCGGGCATTCTGGACAGGTCGTCGACCACCCGGTCGTAACGGTGTGAGGCCCTGACCTCGCAGAACTCCCAGACCGCGCCCCAGAAGGAGGGGATGTCGGTGACGGACCAGCGGTAGAGCTCGTCGTAGCCGGTGAAAGCCGAGCAGTACCTGTTGTTGACGAACGCGATGAAGCGGGTCATGGCGGCGCTTTGCACTCGTTCGGCCGACGGCGCCCAGAGCGGTTCTTTCATGGCTTCTCCCCGGCACAGTTGTTTTTTTCCTGTCTTATTACTCAACCTCAAGCAGCGTCCGGTTTGGTTATTGCATTTTGTCCCCCTCCTTCCTTTAAGGAGGGGTTAGGGGTGGTTGATTTTGAGAAAAACAGGGTCTAAAGCAAAAACCTTACCACCCCCAGCCCCTCCTAAAATGAGGAGGGGAGCTTAAAACCAACTCCCGAAGTGTTCCTTGATAACTTTTGGGTGTATGAAAACAGTTAACCGGATACTACTGGTTTCTTTCAAATAGCCAGCAGCTCCATGAACCGGTTGACCGCCATGGCCGCAAGTCGCTCACGGTCGAGACAGAGCTCGATCAACTCTGCCGACCGCTCCGTTGGCAGACGGGTGGCAAGGTTGTCCCGGCACTTCTGCAGCAGAAGCGGCAGCGCTTCGCTCCGTCGGCGACGATGACCGAGTGGGTACTCCACCTCCACCAACTCCGTTGCGCTGCCGTCCTTGAAGAAGACCTGCACCGCATTGGCGATGGAGCGCTTCTCAGGATCCAGGTAGTCCCTTGAATAACTCGGCTCTTCCCGCACCTCCATCTGCGCCCGAAGTCGGTCAACGCGCGGATCGGACGCCACGGTGTCGCCATAATGGTCGGCGGTCAGTTCTCCGAAAATAAGCCCGGCCGCGGTCATATACTGCAGGCAGTGGTCGCGGTCGGCCGGGTTGTGGAGAGGACCGTTCTTGCTGATGATCCGGACCGCCGATTCCTGGGTGGCTATCTCGACCCGTTCGACCTGGTCCAGCCGGTCCCGAACATGGGGATGCAGCCTGAGGGCACACTCGACTGCAGTCTGGGCGTGAAACTCGGCCGGGAAGGCAACCTTGAAGAGGACGTTCTCCATCACGTAGGAGCCGTAAGGTTGCGGCATGCGAAAGCGCTCGCCTTTGAAGGAGGCATCGTAGAAACCCCACCCCTTGGCGGTCAGGGCGCTCGGATAGCCCGGCTCCCCCGCCATGGCCATCAGTGCCAGCCTGACTCCCCGGCTGGTAGCATCACCGGCGGCCCACGACTTACGCGAGCCTGTGTTAGGGGCGTGGCGATAGGTGCGCAGGCTCTGACCGTCAACCCAGACCTGAGAGATGACGTTGACTATCTCCTCTCTGCCGCCACCAAGGAGCCGGGTCGCCACCGCAGCTGTGGCAAGTTTCACCAGGACCACATGGTCCAGCCCGACCCTATTGAAACTGTTTTCCAGAGCCATGATTCCCTGGATCTCGTGGGCCTTGATCATCGCCTCAAGGATATCCCGCATGCTGAGCGGCGCCCGGCCAGCTGCCAGGTTGCGGCGGCTGACAAAGTCGGCCACGGCCAGGATTCCCCCCAGGTTGTCGGAGGGGTGTCCCCACTCGGCGGCCAGCCAGGTATCGTTGTAATCGAGCCAGCGAATCAGGGTGCCGATGTCGAAGGCACCCTTGACCGGATCGAGGCAATAGCTGGTGCCGGGCACCCTTACCCCGTTGGGAACTGTCGTTCCCGGCACGAAAGGGCCGAGCAGCCGGGTGCACTCCGGGAAACGTAGCGACAGGAATGCACAGCCGATGGCATCCAGCAGCACGTAACCGGCGGTCGAGAACGCCTCCTCGCTTGTGATATTGAAATCGGCCACATAATCGGCAATCTCCAGCATCTCCCGGTCGAACACGGGGCGGATGTTAAGGTCGGCCTGAGTTGTCATGATTCCTCCTGAAGCAGATAAATCTAAAACAAACGGTTTCACGCGACGAACGCGACGACGCAACGTTTTAAAACCGATAATGTCTTAAAGCTTTTCGTCGCTTGGAAGCGCCTATTTTTGGTGCGTCGTCGCGTCGTTGCGTGAGTAATGTCGTGTTGAGATTTTACGCTTGATGATTTCAGCTTCTAACCTCTCTCTTCCAGCGGCACGTACTCCCTCGCCTCCGGCCCGTTGTAATCGGCCACCGGGCGGAAGATCCGGTTGCCGGCGCGCTGTTCGATGAT
>MGZK01000171.1 GCA_001802125.1 Geobacteraceae bacterium GWC2_55_20 | reverse complement strand
AACAATTTCATTCATCCCCGGTTCTGAACAGTCCGGGAGCTATCAGGTGACTGTCTCGGCAACAGACAGCTACAGCACTGTCCGGAAAAACGTGACCATAACGGTTAACGATGTCCCGCCGGGGAGCGGCACCACACCTCTGACGCTGACTGTGGACCCTGCCGAAAGTCCCAATTTCCTCGCAACACAAAGGATCACCGGCCGGGTGAACAGCTCCGCTCCCGCACAACCGGCGCAAAAAACCGCTCTGATCACCGGGCTTGACCCTGCCGGAGGTGAGCAGGGCGCCACACTGTCGGTAATTCTTACAGGTGATGCCGGAGCGTATGCCACCCATTTTGCCACGGGGAGCAGTGCCCTTTCCTTTGGAGATGGTATCACAATAAATAAATTCACTGTAACCGGCCCAACCACGGCTACTGCCGAAATCCTGATCGCCCCCGCCGCCTCGATCGGCATCCGCCAGGTAACGATCACCACCGGCAGCGAAACGGCCCTTTCCGTAAATGCGTTCAATGTGCTCAAGGGTAAAAGTTCGGTCACGGGGCGCTTGGTTGACCCTGCCACCGGTCAGGCGATTGTCGGGGCGACAATAGTGATTCAGGGGACAAATATTTCCGCTACAACCGGCACGGACGGCAGCTTCAGCATAGAGGGAGCGCCGGTCGGCGAGCAGAATCTGATCGTTACGTCCGCCAACCATGAGGTGCTTGTCGTACAGGTGAATACCCAGCCGAATACCACCATTACCATCGATGACCTGAAACCGGCGTCCACGGTTTTTGATGCGTCAGCGCCTCCCTCGGTCTCCCTGGGCAGCGTTGTGGGGCGCGGCATTACCAGCTTTACGCCGCTGACCGATAAGACCGGTTTAAAAAAACTGCTGACCGATGCGGTACTCCTGGTGGGTGGCAGCGAGCTGGGCATTCTTGACGAATATGGGAACCAGGTCAATCCGGAGGTATCGGACGGACTGCTCAACATCAAGGCCCAAGGGGTGGACCGGCTGGCCGATTCCATGATGCGGGGTGAAACATTCAGTCTTGCAGATCTCCTCTTTTCCTTTTCCCAGAGCATGCCGTGGGGCGGAAGCGGCATTCCGCCAACCCTCCAGCAGTGGCTGGAGAGCCTTCAGGAAATGGTGAACCTGGCCTGGAACGACCCCATGAATCAGGAAAACGCCATGACCGTCCTGATATTCAACAACGGGCGAAATCTGCTCCCTGACCCGCCAAAGCTGTCACCGGCAACAAGACTCAACCACTTGCAGGCGTTCCTGTTTACCAACAGCCTGTTTGCCTATATGAAAACGCCTTAGCAAACTGCCGATTACGCACTACCCTGTTTATCAGGGTCAGGAGGAACGACATGAGGTTAATCCGACGAATTCCAAACATTTTAATATTCAGTCTGCTGCTCGGCCAGATGTTCCTGGCAACAGCCGCGTACGCTGATCCGGCCACGCGCTTCAGCGGCTTCTGGCGCAACTTTTACCAGGCAAAAGCATCCTGGCCCATGGCCGGTTGGGAGAAGCTCAAACTGGACTATGCCTATACGATGCTCGGAGTCAACGCCGCCATGATGACACCGATACCCGGTGTCGGGGCTGTCTACGCATCCCTGCTGGTCGGCAGACTCGACACCGAATTGAACACCATGATGTCCGGGCTGGCCTACATGCGGTCAGTGCCTAGTTCGCCGGAGATCCTTTCCGTGGCGCCTGATGGAGGTAGTGTGAAAGTTTCCTTCAGGCGCAACCCGGCCGAGGTGGCAAACCTGCGCTCTGGCCATTATACCCTGTATTACTTTTCAGACAGCCGGTCGGAACCTCGGCGGGTGGAAACCAGTTACGTGCCCTTTGACTATGACGAATCGGTGGTGCAACTTGCCAGTTACGACATCGATCCACCCCGCTCCGGAAGCGGCTTCTATGCCATGACCGTGACGCGTTCGCACCAGAGCTCCCCGCCGGTCACCGCCCTGAAACCATGGTGGATGTATCAGGAAACCTTGACTTCGGACCCGAGAAGTTTCTGGAGCAGGCTGGATCAGGGCATATCCAGCGACTATTCGGCGCCTTTCCCCTATATCCCGGGACCTGCTCCTAATCTTGGCGAGATTGATGCGATTGCAGTCTCGGCGGTGTCCGGTGAGGTGTATCTGAGCAAGCCGGCCAGTACGCAGATACTAAGCATGGCCAGCAACGGTGACGGACTGGCCGAGCCAAAGGAATTCGTAAACACGAGCTTCATGGCCCCCGGCCAGAAAGGTCTGGCCGTGGATGCCGCCGGAAACCTGTTTACCGACAATGCCGCCTCTGACAGCAGCTATGGCGGACGGCTCTTCAAATTCACTCCTTCCGGAGCCCGCGAGTTTACCGGCACCGTCAATTATTTCAGCCAGCTGCTGATGTACGCCAATCCGGTAGCGGTCGGACCGATCTGCATGGGACCGAATAACGATCTTCTGGTGAGTGAAGGACTTTCGCGACAGATCCGGCGGGTTCCGGTGAATGCCACCTACGATCCCTACCGTCGTGTCGGACTGCCATATTACATTTTGCCGGCCTCCATGCCTGGTCAGATCATCGACATGGAGATGCAGCAATCAAGCGGTTCACTGTTCCTGCTGGACGGTTACGGCATTAGCGAGGTCCCCTATAACCCGGCAACCGGTGCGGCGGGCAGCGGTTCCGGCTGGTCCGTGAAAAACATCCCGATAGAGTGACGAGGTCGATCATGAACCGATTAATGACAATACTTATCAGTGCATATCTGGTCCTGGCCGCCGTCGTCTCCTGGGCTGACCCTGTGAGCGGCACGGTGAAAACGGTTCTTGAAGAGACCGAATCCGCGAAAAACCTCGCCCTGGATAACTCCCTGAAAAAGAGCTATGCCGACCAGGTGGGAGCGAACGGCGACCAGTATCTGGCCCAGTACCAGCAACGCTACCGTGGTCTCCAGACGCTTTCCGGAACCGCCTTTGAAGTGGTGGTGAAACAGCCCGACGGGAGCCTGCTCAAGATATCGGATGGAAAGACCGGTACTGACGGCAGCTACAGCACCGACATACCGTCGCAGTACCAGTCCGCACTGGCCGACGGCAAGGTTTCGCTCGTTTTCTATGCCGATACTGACCGCTCAAACGTAACCAGGCCGGTTTGGGCCATCGGCGCACTCATGCAGAGCAAATACGAAAAGAGCGGCGAAATTGCCATCGGACCCGGCGGCGGCGAACTGACCATCAGCAGCAATGACACCCCTTATTCGCGGGAATTCACCGGCAGCAACCACCTGATGAAAACCGTGGACAAACTGAACTCCAAGGTGGACACCGCCAAAGCCTGGATGCCGGAAAATCTCCGGCAGAGCGCCGACCTCGGCAAGGTGGATATCTTCTATCCCAGCGACGAAAAGATCGGTTTGTCAATCATGAACAAGATCACATCCGGTACCACCGCCATGACTTATCATCCGCTTACCGGAAAAAGGTGGATCGAGGTCAAGGGGGAGGACGCCAACAAGGTGCTCGACGAAGAGAAGTTCGATTTCTTCGGCCACGAATATGGTCACTATGTATTCGCAGGCCTGGTTGGCGGGGACTATGCCTCTTATTCCGTTGATGTGGAGAAGCACGACCTGGGTGCCATTACCGGCAATGAGAAGTTCGCCACCAACGAAAGCTTTGCCTATTTCTTCGCCGGAGTAAGCCAGGAACTGCCGCAGAGCCTCTACAAGAAAGACTACATCGCCTTTGCCAAGAATGAATACATATGGAACGAAAAGGAAACAAGCCCGGCCGGATGGGGTGCTACACCGGCCGATGCAAAGTCGAACAGGGACAGGGCCATCGGTTCAATGAAACGCACGCTTGACGAACTGGAAGCGAAGGTCAACAGCTATGAAAATCTGACCCCCGCTGATCGGAACACCATCGAAGGCTACTTTACCGAATATCTTAACGAGATCTATTTCGGCGGCCAGTTCAACAAGGATGAGGCTCTTGGCAAGACCATGTCGGTGATTGCCGCGAAAAAGCCGAAAAACGTTGACGAGTTCATTGCCGGTTGGAAAGAGATGTTCCCAGGTGACGCAGGCAAGCTGGATCAGGTCATGATCAATGTGGACAAGAAAATTTTCGAGGAGATTCGCGATTACATCCGCCAGAAGCGCGAGTGGCTGGACAGTCTCGGCGTCGGAACAACCGCGCAGCCTGTCCCGGCGTCATTCATCCCCGGCGGGCTTGCGGTCTCGCCTGTAACCGCCAGCGAGTTCTACGTTACCGACAACTCTGCCGGCCGCCTGCTGGCGATCATTCCGGGCGATTTCGACGGTTACCGGCAGATTGCCTTGCTGACCGCCCTCGACCGGCCGGGTGATGTGGATATCTCCGATGGCGGCCGTTCACTGGTTCTTGCAGAGCAGTCCAAGGTTCGCAAACTCTTCTTTGGGCTGACAGCCGTAATCAACGACGCCGCTGGGCAACCTCTGACAGGTGCCGGCGTGGTATTGCAGGGGGATTTCCCGACTATAACCACAAAGACGGATACTACCGGAACGGTCTCGATTATGAATCTGGTGAAGCCGAATACGAGTGATTATCTGGTGCGTATGACTGTGACCCACATGGGCAAAAGCCAGGTCTTTACACTTGGGCTGAACTACACCGGCCAGAAGGTCGTGTCACTGGTATTCACCGGCAACTGAACCAATGCCGCTTGTAGCTGCCCAGGGATTGTCACGTAGTTGTATTGCGTAGAAGACATCATGCGGAGGAGCGCCATGAACAGGAAAATGCGATTGATGGGGAAGTTGTTTCACCAGATTTATTTTTTTCTTCCCCTGTTGGCCATATGCTTGATCCCTTTTCTCTGTTGTCCGGAAATGGCGGATGCCGCCATAACAGTTACCGCCAGCGGTCCCGGCGGGACGCGAAGCCAGACGCTTGCTGATTCCGGCGGGGAATTCGATCTGAACCTGCCGCTCAACCGGAACGCGGTCAACACCATCACGGTCACCGCGACGGACAGCTACGGGCAGAAGGCAGCCCACGAACTGAAGGTAACCCAGCTCTCACTCGACCAGATCGTGGTCTCACAGGTTACCGCGGAGCGGCTTTCGGTGGAGCAGGTGAAACAGTTGGTAAGTGACGGTGTAATCAAGATCGACAATCCGGCCAACTTCAATGTTTCCAAATTCGACATCGTCCTGACCATCGGCGCCAAACCCGTGCCGATAAGCGTTACCGTGCCAACTCCCATCGCAGAGGAGGTAACCGGCTGGGAACAGTACAAGATGCCGGATGCCGACAATGCCGGCGTACCCCCTCCCCCCGCCCCCACCGAGGTCATAGTTTTTGATCAGCCGATCCCCGCCGCGCCGGGACGGCCTCAGATATCGATCCCCGGTGTCATCATCATCGAGGGCAATATAAAGAGTTTGAAGGAGTTTTATACCGTCCGGCTGCTTCTGATGAACACCTCCGGCATATTCACCCTGAAAAATGTAATCTCCAATATTTCCTTCCCTGATGGCGGTCTGACAAGCATTGCCCCTGCGGACGGCATCATATCATTCGGCGACATCCTTCCCGGTGACGGAAGTCTGCCGGGCCAGGCCGAGCGGCAGTTCATCATACGTGGCGACGAGATCGGCACCCGCCAGGTAAAGGTGGGTTTTGGCGGTACGGTTGCCGGACCGGGCATCCCAGATGAGAGCCCCGTGCCTTTCAATGGCTCCGCATTCACCAAGGTTGAAGTCAAGGGCCCGCCGAGCTTCCGGGTCAGAGCGACCCATCCCGACAGCGTGGAGAAGGATGTTCCTTACGAATTCAAGGTGGAGATCACCAACACCGGCGATATCCCGGCCCTTTACTCCAGCCTGGATCTGAGCGTCGGAGCAGACGCAAAACTCGTCAGCTGCGACAGCGCGACTCCTCCTGCCTGCACCGCGCTTGGCGGGACAGAAACCCGCACCTTCGGTGACATCCTCCCCGGCCAGACCGTCAGCGCACTGTTTATGATAATGCCTGAAAAAACCGGGCAGATAACCTCCTGTCTGGGCGTTTCGGATCAGAACATAACCCTGCAGGTGCTGGTGGGAACCATCGGTTGTCTGGTCGGCCAGCTCCCGCCGGAACGGGGAGTGCCGGACGGGACGCCCGCAGTTTCGGTGGTTCCGGCCCCCAACACCCTTGGAGTGAGCATAGACTCACCTGTTGCGGCCTTCTTCAGCCAGGAGATGAACCCGGCCACGTTGACCACCGGTAGCGGCGGAACTTTCAACGTCTTCGACCCTGCCAACAATATCGTGCCCGGCACGATCCGCTTTGAAGCCATCAACGGCAAGACCGTGGCGGTCTGGCAGGTGCTGGACAACATCACAAACCGACTTGCGCCAAATGTCGAGTACACCGTCATGCTTACCCGCGGCATTGCCAACCTGGAGGGTGCGCAGCTCTACAACGCCTGGACCAGCCGCTTCACCACCACCGGCGAGGCGCTGGATGACATAACGCCGCCGACCCTGGCCATGGCGATAGACCCGCCTGTAAACCCGTCATACGTACTTCCGGGCCAGCTGGTCAAGGTTGATACCTATGCCGCTGACCAGGGGAGCGGCGTGGTCCGGGTGGAACTCAGGATCAAGGATCTCTCCGAAGCCGGAAGCGGTTACCAACTTGTTGACAGAAAAGTTGTTTTCAATGGGGACCTGCCGCCCTACATCTTCACCATCGACTCCGCAAAGCTGGTTGCCGGCCATACCTATCAATTGATGGCGACCGCCTACGACTACATGATGAATGCCCGGAACGCCACCATCAACCTGGTAATCGCCTCCTCAGCGGCGGCTCCGACCATCACGCTTCCCGCAGCGCCATCCCAGGGGATTCCACAGGGGATATCCGTTTCCATAACCCCCGAGAGCATCACCGGCGGGGTCAACGAGGTCCGTTATTACCTGGATGACGCGGCGACACCGTTCAAGAGCGTCAATATTCCTCCGTACCAGGCCGGAACAGGAACCCTGACACTTGCGCTGGGGAATCATTCCATAAAGGCCGTGGCTGTCGATGCATTGGGACAGACCGGTGAAGCAACATACACATTCGCTCTGGTGAGCAATCCCAACAAGCCCCAGATAAGCCTGAACGGCACCGTCAACGGCGCTACCTACATTGTCGGCAGTTCTTTTGTCGTCAGCGGCACGGCAACCGATCCCTTGGGGATTGCATCGGTTACATACTCGCTGGACGGCACACCTGTTGCGTCAGGAGTCCAGCCATTTACCATCCTGACTGCCGGGCTGGCATTGGGGAGTCATACACTCATTGCCGAGGCGGTGAACCCTCTCGGAGTGAGCAATACGATTTCATCAACATTTGTGGTGGCGCCGCTCCCCAACGGTCCTGCTCCGACTGCCCCGGTCATCACGATGCTTTCCGCACCGGCAAACGGCAACGTGACCCTCTCCGGCAGTTCAGTTGCCGGGGCACGGATCGACATCACCAATGCCACCCGGAATCTGGGCATAACCGTCAATGCCGATGGAAGCGGACTCTTTTCAGCAGCCATCGCCGCTGTGGCCGGCGACCTGATCCAGGCAGTGGCCTACGATTACACCACATCTCAGCAGCCCAGCCTTGCGGCAACGGCAACGGTTCCGGCGCCTCCGTCGCTGACCGGTATTACCGCCACACCCGCCACGATCAGTTTTTCCGCCGCAAATGCCTGGCATGATATCACTGTAACCGGAAACTACGACAACGGCAGCAGCGCCATCCTTACCGGTCAGGCATCCTTCTCGTCCGGCAACCCGGAAGTTGCATCGGTAAATTCCGGCGGCAGGGTAGTCGCAATGAAGAGCGGTAACTGTGTCATCACCGCATCGTATGCAGGGATGACTGCGCAGGTCACCGTAACTGTCGATATCGCAACGCTTGTTTCGATCACCGTTGATCCGGCAACCGTGGATTTCCCAACCGTCGAGCAGACCCGGCAGTTGGTCGTAACCGCCCACTACAGTAACGGCACGGCGCAGACGGTCAACAGCGGAGTATCGTTCACATCCGGCGACAACCTCGTCGCAACGGTCAGCGTGAGCGGCCTGGTCAGCGCCATCGGCAACGGTACAACACAGATCACCGCTTATTTTCCCGGCGTAACACCGGTTTTAATACCGGTGGCGGTAAACACCGCCAACGACACTATTCCGCAGGTTCTGATTCTCTCGCCGGCTCCGGGGAGCGCTGTCCAGAGGGGAGATATTGTCAATGTCACGGTCCGGGCGACAGATGCGGTCGGCGGTGTCAGCCGCGTTATCCTCTCTGTTCAAGATCCCGGCGGTCAGGCTATTTTCTCTGAAACTCACCCGATTTCACCGGCCTTACTTGACGTTACCACCAGCTTCTCCTTCCAGGTGCCGGAGAGTCTGGCGATCGGCGACAGCATAACTGTAATCGCCGGCGCCGAGGATAGCGGCAATCAATCGGCACTTCCGGCCACCATAAATCTTACGGTGGTTGACACCACGGCTCCGGTGGTCAGCATAACAGCACCCGCGCCGCAAACACCCTACAATTACGGCGACACCATAACACTTACAGTACATGCCACTGACAAAACAGGTGTCAGCCGGATCAGCTATGCCACCAGCGGAGCCTTTGTCAGCACAGCCTCACGTGTTATCGCACCATCGTCCACTTCCTCGGATGTCACCTTCACGATTCCAGTCCCCTTCGGCACAGCTTCGTCAGATCTTCGCATCATCGCATATGCCGGCGATGCCGCCGGTCTGGAGGGGGCCTCCGCACCTCTGGCTCTGATCATCACCAATGCCGACATCACCCCGCCGGTGACACGGGTAACCACAGTGGCCGCGCCGGGGAACAGCCCGGCCACCAGTGTGAGCTATGAAGTTACCGACGGTCTTGTTGATCTCGATCATGTTGAACTCTACTTCCGCCGCAATGGCATCGGCACCTTTAATCGTTTTACCGATGCCGATCATGGCAATCCGGACGGTAAATATCTGCCGACTTCGGGAAACAGCGGCACTATTATCTTTGATTCAACCAAGATGGGCGGCGACGGCAGCTATGAGTTTTACTCAGTTGGCGTGGACAAGGCGGGGAACCGTGAGCTAGCCCCCATGGTTCCTGACCAGGCTGCAACCTTCAGCGCAGGGACGGTCTGGACAGTAGTCGCCTCGCCGGCCACTGCCGGTGAAGGTGACACCACCTACGACAACCAGAACATCCGGGTCGTGGGGACGACCTTTACCATCAATGGCCACCATGAATTCAAGAATGTGGAACTGCTGAACGGTGCTGTACTGACCCATTCCCCGGCAACCATCACCACGGAAACCAGGCTCGACCTGACTGTCTGGAGCCTTGCCGTGGACAGCAGTAGTGGCATTAATGCAGATGCCCGCGGCTATCTGGGTGGTGGCCATGGCGGAAACGACTGTTCCGGACAGACCATCGGTAATGTAGATGGATCATCATATCGTTCAGGCGGTTCATATGGTGGATTGGGCGGTAGCTGGGGAGGAACACCCAACGGTATTTACGGCAGCATGACTGATCCGGCAGGGCTCGGTTCCGGAGGGTCCTGCGGGGATTATGGCCGTATTGGAGGAGATGGTGGCGGCTGGGTGGCAATCCATGCCAACAGCATCAGCCTTGACGGCGTTATTTCCGTCAATGGCGGGACCGGTAGCGCTGACCAGCTGCCGGGCAGCGGTTCAGGCGGGACTATCAACCTTGTCACATCCTCCCTCTCTGGCAGCGGAGCTATCAGGTCCAACGGCGGCGCTAACGAAGTGGGCGGAGGCGGCGGAAGAATTGCCATAACATACCTGGATTTATCAACCTATGACACGGACAGCATTCAGTCTCTTGGAGGTCAAGGAAGCAACAGTACCGGGGCCAATGGCACCGTTTTCCTCAGGAACCTGGGAGGTGGCAACGGCACCCTGGTTATCGACGGCCAAGGTGTCCTGTCCGCATATACACCCCTTCCCATTCCTTCCGGTTATGTATTTGACAGCATCGCCTTGCGGAACAGCGCCCGGGTGGTTGCGGACACACCGATAGTTGTGAGCGGCACCCTGTCCGTGACTGGCGGTAGTACGCTGACCCATTCCCTTGGCTCGGAGGCGGGACTGAGAATTCAAGCCAAAAGGG